>CAYOVR010000164.1:0-2325 GCA_964407465.1 uncultured Candidatus Saccharibacteria bacterium | reverse complement strand
GACGAGCAGGGACGCGAACGTGAGTATGGCCTTCCAATAGTGCTGCCAGTTCATCGGTTCCTCCCGATTGTGCAGTGCGAGAACGAATGTCACGGCGAGTGTGATAATGCAGTACAGGCCGACCAGCACCGCGAACACGGTGAGCTGGCCGACGGGCATCAGACGTTGAGGATCCGGCGCACGTGCTCCCGCGGAGGGGTCAGGTCGAAGATGTTGTGCGGGTCCATGTTGATGGCGAACTGGGCCGCCCCGATGATCGCCGAGAACATCGGCCAAACCTCACGGAGCGGGTCAGTAGCCAACTCGGTGAGCTGTTCCAGCAGGGAGTCCGCGCCGCCCCACAGCTCGCCCCTGGCCACCGCCCGGTAGACCGCGATCTTGTACTCCGCAGCCGCGCCGAGCTCCATGTCGGAGTACAGGTCACCGCGACGGCGGCACTCCTCAACGCCCGGGATGGGTGCCTTCAACCGGGCGGGCGCGAGGCCGCCGTGGGTGGGGGCGGGCGGGTCGGTGATCCACGGCGCGGTGTAGCCGATGGCCGCGCGCGGGTTGCCGAACATCACCCCGCCCTTGAAGCCCGCCAGCGCCGGGTCGTCGGGATGAGCGAGTACTTGCTGTTCGATGTAGTCGCAGGCGATGATCGCGCCCTGGCTGTGCGCCATGATGACGTACCGGGTGTTGGGCGGCTTGAACTGCCGCACTGCCTGGTCCAGGCGCTCGTAGCCCTGAGCGTTGTTGAACGGGATGGACTGCGTGTCGTAGCCGATGCCCTGCACCACCGCCCGGCCCTGTTCGTGCAACGGTAGCGCCGACCAATAGGCCGGGCCGTTGTCCCATGCGCCGGTGTGCCCGGCGACGGTGAAGATCCACGGCTTCGCCGGGGGCGGCGCGTCGTCAATGCCCATCTGGCGCTGGACGGCCCAGTCGAACACTCCGGTGAGGTTGACGTCGGGGCCGGGGCGGCTCTTGAACGCCACCTGGTAGTGGATGTTGACCTGCCACTGGATCAGCGCGACACCGAACGCGACGGTGTACTCGTCGGTGTCACCGAGGCTGCCCTTGGGCACGTAGCCGAACTTGCCGCTGTGCAGGTACCGCTTGGCGGCCGGGATCTTGGGGTGGCGGTCGCCCGGCTTCTGGGGCGGGATGAAGGCCATCAGGATTCCCCTCGGCAACATCCGTCGCAGCCGTGTACCCCGATGCCGTCGAACGGATTCGACACCGGAAGGCCGTCGATGATGTCGGCGTTGATCGGTGGCCGCCACGACTCCCGGGCCTGCCGCCAGTACGCGTACTGGTCGGGGTCGGGGTGACCGACGCCGTGCTCACAGATCCGCTCGAAGATGCCGCGGTCGTTGCGCCAGAGGATCGGCCAGTCCCGCATGTGGTGCTCGGTGGGGTGGTGGATGACGCACGCGCGGCCCGCGCACACGTCGGCGGGGTGGACGTTGTGGAGCCGTTCGGCGACCGCGGCCGCGGTGGTGTCCATCAGCCGACCAGCTTCAGCATTGCCGCAGTCGCGGGGCCGACCTGGCCGTCGACCACCAGCGGCGGGTGTAGCCGCTGGTAGTCGCGCACCTTGTACTCGGTGTCGGGGCCGAAGTAGCCGTCGATGACCAGCTTCGAGTAGTTCCGCTTCAACCGTGTCTGCAGGGAGATGACACGGATGCCCTGGTCGCCGCGGCGGATCGGCTTGAAGTTCGCGTACTCGACCGGGACACCGGGCACTTCAACGGGTTTCGTCGGTGCGGGGGCCTTGCCGCCCATCGCCGCCGTCACGTCGGAGCGGAAGATGTTCGGGTCGATGCCGCCGCGGTCCCACTTCCCCTGTGCGGCGCCTGCCCATTCCTTGTGGTCGATCGAGTGACTGGCCGGCTGGCCGAGGTGCAGAAGGATCGCCTTCACACCACGCACGTAGGCCTCGTACTGCTCGTCCGACCACGGTGTGTGGTGCGGTTTGCCGGGTGTTCCGCCGCCGTCGTTGCAGCCCTCGATGCCGATTGTGCGGAAGTTCGCGTTGTTGGCCGGCAGGCCCGGGTAGGAGCCGGCGCCGGCGTGCCAGGCGATGCCGACTCCGCAGAGGGTGTAGCGGCCGTCGCGCGCGAGGTACAGCTGCGACGCCAGGCCGAGCGACGGGTGCTCAGCGATGCCGCGGGGGGTTTCGCTGAAGCTGCCGGTGTGGTGGCAGACGACGCCCCAGATGTCGCCGAAGTCGCCGTGGCCGCGGTCGAATGCGCCCGGGTAGATGTCGCAGGTGAGGCCTTCGGCGCGTAGGACGTCGGGTAGCCAGGTGGGTTCGGACATGGTGTCTCCCTTGCGTTTTCG
>CAYOVR010000163.1:337-2344 GCA_964407465.1 uncultured Candidatus Saccharibacteria bacterium | reverse complement strand
CGGCGCCGGAGGCGACAAAGGCCTCGGAACTAGTCTAGCCATACCGCCTCCTGTCAACTGTCAATGAGTTCTCCACGATCTCTAACGTATGCGTCTACGTGGATCTCTTGAATCGACGCTTGCTTCTCAGTTTCTTCGGTGATCTTCAACATCAGCGTTTTGCCAGTGAACCCGGTCGGTGTAGACCAATCAGGCACGAGGCGTTTCGACGTAATACCCGTTCCGCCGTCGTCTGGAACCTGCCAGACTTGCAAGCCCTTGGCGTCAACCAGAGGTGTGAATGTTTGGCCTTGATCGGCAGAGACGAAGGCCCGGTAAGTTGCGCCAGTGTTTCCAACCACCAGGTATGCTTGGCGGAGGATCTTAGCTTTTGTCACGTCCTCGAAGTCGAAGGCTTTGGTTCGCACGTCTAGCTTGACGACTTCGTTGATGCCGCCCAGGAGCTTCTTAATCTTGCCGTCTACTGCGTCGCCGTAGTAGGGGTCTTGGAAGAAGAAGCCGAACGTCGCGGCGTTGAGATCCCGGTGAACACGCCACTTTCCCTCTGGGTCGAACACCAGCATGAGGTTATTTGTCGCGTTGTTGTATTCGGCCAAGCACACGTAGTAGGTGCGGAAGTAGAAGAGACTGGCCGCCCTGACTGAGTTGACGAGCTTGATGAACCAGTTGGTGGTCAGCGACTGCACCACCGGCACCTTGTCTTTTTCGGATGTGAAGGACACCCGGTATTGCACCCACCGGTTTAACGGCACAGTGTTTGGGAATGTGCCTGGTGTTACGGCCGCGTAAGATGCCGCGCCGAGGGTGCCCGACGTTGCCGCCGACTTCATTTCGTAGGTCAGGGTGCCGCCGTTTAGGTCAGAACTCACTTGAAACACGTCCCAGCCTTCTGGTGTTGCACCAAGGTCGATAGCCTGGCTTTCCCACACCGGCGCGAGCTTGTAACTGAACGTCAGCGAGGTTACGTGGGAAGGTGTTACCCCGTCTGTTCCCGTTGCCAGCTCGTATTTCAGCTTAATATAGCGCTTGACTACAGCCGAGCCGATTGCACCGTAGGCGGAGTAGGTGATGTCGTCGTCACTTGTGGCAACGGTTAAGGTGGCCGCGCCGCCTGCCGCGATTGACTTTGACTCAACTACTGCGTCGTAGGAGGTCACGTCGGCAGAGCAGTCGATTGCTGGGCTTTCCCACGTAGTCGTTAAAGGCGGGGTGAAGTAGAACCAAGGCATAACCGCAGGGTAACGGTCGTCCGTGGTCTGTAGAGTCCCCTTGATACGCCAGTAACGCTTCGTGGCCGTAAAGATGTAGTTCTGCGTTTGGGTAGGGTCAACCACCGGGGTTGAGGCAACCAACCCAATCAGCATATCATCTGAGTCAGCCTGTTCAATAAAGACTGAACCAGATTTGCTGCCTGTCCCACCCCACGTCACTGCACTTGTGCCAACGTTTTGGACGGTGATCGAGGCAGCGTGGGGAAAAAGCCCAGTGTCAATGATCTGGCTCACCAGAGTGCCAGAAGCTGCAACTGGGGCTTGAATAAACGTAAAGGCATAAGCACTGGATGAGGGTAAAACTCGTGTGTCAGCAGCCGTCCACACCAGAGATGGTAGACGGATGCGTAGAGAAGCCCCAGGAAGGACAAGTGAACGTGTCAACCATCCAGTGCCAGAACTAACAATCTCATACCCAAACCATAGCAAGCCAGATGGAAGTTCGCTAGTAGGCGAGGCAAAAGCCACCAAACTTGTTTGATAAGAGTTAAATAACCCCTTTGGTATCGAAATTACTGCGGACTCCCAGAGGACACTTCCAGGGAACCCAACTGAATCAGCCCAAACTCGTAGCCGGACATCTACAGATAAAGGCGCAGATGGCTGACTCCAGCCAACGTCGAGGGGGATTGTCCAAGTTTGCACAGTGCCGGGTCTATTGATAACATAGCTATGGGCCTCCGCTATATTATTGTGAACATCTGGTAAAATCGTCCCCGTGGAAGTAGTTGTTATG
>CAYOVR010000163.1:0-327 GCA_964407465.1 uncultured Candidatus Saccharibacteria bacterium | reverse complement strand
GCTCCTATCGGTATCCGAATGTCCGTGTTCCCATTAAATCCTTCCAGCCCACTAAGAACACATGTAGCTGCTTTCACCGCAATTTGCATAGACGAAGCTAGCTTGTTCTGTAGACTCGGTAATCGCGTAACGATGGCTCCAGCAGTAGAAGGAGCTTCCCATTCTGCTTGTGTGTCAAGGGACGCCAACGGGTTATTCGTAGGGACACCGTTAAGCAGTTGCCCACGTCTAGTGAGCGACCCAGGCAAGATGTCTGTGTCAATACCAGTGGAGCTGTTCCCGGCCTCAAAGTCACTCTCAGTGCTCTGGGAGTTGGAGCCTTTGACC
>CAYOVR010000162.1:0-2380 GCA_964407465.1 uncultured Candidatus Saccharibacteria bacterium | reverse complement strand
CCACTAACTATTTCCTGAGTCGCGGTCAGAGGCAAAGATCTAATTGTCGTGGTAAACGTGGTATCTGCTTGAGTAAAGAAGCTACCCGAACTATCAAGGACTAAAAATACTGCTTTGAATGTTTCAGATTGCCCTGGGCCTCCACTAGCAAAAGTTCCTTGGAACTTAATTTTACCTTGTTGACCTTTTTCCAAAGTTCCAACGTTCCAAATATTTTTAGCTAAATTAGGCTGGGGTTCAGCACTGGCAAACTGGAAATGTTCAGGATACGTAACTTCAATGCGTCCATTCTCAATGTCCTTATCTGAATTATTCTTATATCCAATTTCGTAAGTCACCACTTGTGCATTGTTTGTACTTTGTGGACCGCTTAACTCCAGCGCGACGTCAGCAGCAACGAGACGAACAGTGTGAGTTGTTTCAGCTACAAATTCAGAACTGAAGTTACTGTATCGATAGTGAAGTTTTGCAATGACCTTTTTCTCATCATTTATCTGGCCCTGTATGCGCATTTTGATAAGCACAGCGACATTTTGTCCAGGTTGTAGGTCCGGCACAGGAAAAGTAGTTCCAGTCAGTCCAGTAGCTTTGGGCGTGCTGTCTACATAACTAGCCCCTTCAGGATAGACCAACTCGAGCTGAGCTTTATCTAAAGTAGCAGTATCTCTATTTGTAATTTTAACTTTGAAAACAGCCTCGCCGCCACTTGGTGAAACTGTTGGAGCATCAATAGCTATTTCTACTTTTGCTGGGGCTAAAATCGGTTCTTGAGGCCGAAACGCAATAAACGCTAAAACTACCAGGACGATAATCCCTAAAACTGCTGCCCAGACATAATATTTATTCTGAGTGTAAAAAGGCCCAACCATAGCCAATAAAGCCTTAAAACGGCCAGCAGACGCTGCTGTAGGCGCAGATGGAGACGTTGGTGGCACTATATTCGTCACGTTTAAAGGTTTACCAGCACTTGGTGGCACACTTGTATTTGAAACAGTTGGATTTTGATTTTCTTCCATATTGCTAAAGGTTATATTTTTAGCGCAGACGGTTTACGTGTTATTAAGAAAACCATTGGAGCCTGCGGCGACTGGTTTTCGTATAACACTAAACCGGATGCGATCATGAGATTAAACTATATATAGTATATCACTTTATACAAACTTCTCAGACTTAATTTCGCGTTCCAACTGATACGAGATAAATTGTGTCAGTAAGCCGTTAAGTTCATCAACGACTAAATTAGAACCACGAATTTGATCATAGTCCATGCCCCGAAGAGCATTGAAGCTAGTCAAAGTGTTTGGATGAACGTGTGAGACATCAAAAGGTTTTTCGTCTTGGACAAAACCGCCGAAGGAATTACTAAAGAACACTGGTTTGGCAAGATCGGCATCAGAATTTACAACGTTAAAGCCAAGAGCGTCGGTGAACATTAACTTAAATTTAAGTAAGCCACGTAAAGCGTCATCGGATGATAAAACTGGTGTATCTAAAAATTCTAGAAACTGTTCAAGAGCAGAATACAACATTTCGTTTTGTTCTTCGTCTGGCGTAGCTTTCAAAACTAACTCAGCAACGACATACCAAAATGGGCTACGATCGGGATCGTTTTGAATGTTGGGAAAAGATTTATCCGCTTGAACACGAATAATAGTTGGTAAAGAACCTGAGCCCGCAAGTGTCAGCTGGCAAACAAACATCGGCTGGAGCTGAGACTGCAGTTTGCTTTTAGGCAGTTTGCTACTTTTGGCGACTGCCCGAACTTTACCTAGTTCATGAGTATAAAAAGTGATAATCTCATCCGATTCACCCAAAGCCTGCTTCTTGATAACGATAGCTGTGTATTGTTTCTCTCTAGACATAGCCTAAGTTTACCACAAAAAAACCTCGGTAATTACCGAGGTTTTAAATATTATTGATACTGCTCTACCTCTTCTGGACCCTTAAAAATGTGCGGATCAGCTACATATATAATACCAGCAATAAACCCGATAACAAAGAGAACAATGGCAATAGTTATCCACACATTGGCACGGAACTTGGCCACGTAAGCAAACTTAGAATTAAACGTATTGTAAACATTATCAACATGACTATCAATTGGGCGGTGCATTTCGTCAGTGTTTTGAACAACCTGTTCAATTGATTTTCGAGAAAACAACTTAATGAGGTCACTACGAGAGACGATGCCAATTAAGATACCGTTCCTGTCTGTGACAGGAATAGGATTAACACGCTTGATTGCAAAAATCTCTGCTAAATCCTCTAATGTTTGATCTTCTTTAGCCGTAACGATGCTGCGATTCATGATATCTTCGGCAGTAGCTTCGATGATATCACGAGCTTCTTTTGGCAAGAGCTTTTTGTCGCCAGAGATAAA
>CAYOVR010000161.1:0-2449 GCA_964407465.1 uncultured Candidatus Saccharibacteria bacterium | reverse complement strand
GTGGTCGGCTTCTCGGTGCATGCGGCGCCGAACGCCGCGAGCACCGAGACGAGAAGCACCATCGCGAGCTTCTTCATCTGTTCGCCCTTCCTATGGCCTCGGCCCGGGGATGTCCGGAACCGGGATGTCCGTCGACGTGATCTCCTTCGGTTCGATGATCGGCGAAATCGTCTTCTGCAGGGTGGCGAGGTCTTCAGCGATTTGCTGCAGGACGAACTCGTTCCCGGTGAAGGTCTTGCGCAACAGATCGGGACTGAACCGCAATCCGTAGGCCAGGATCTGCCAGCGGTACGTCCGAAGAAATTCGGCCTGAGTCTCGTCCCGCGGCTTCTTCGCGCTCCACTCGGACGCGATGATGACCTGGATCCCGTCCGAGACCACCGCATAGGAGCGCGTCACCTGGATCGACGCGCCGGGATAGACCTCCCGGCTCGCACGCGCGAGGTCGCTGGCCTCGAAGCGCACGCGGTAAAGCGCCTTCCCCAGCGTGGTCGAGAAGACCCACACCTCGGACTCGAGCGACGAGGCCTCGAGTCGCTGCGGCTCGGTGAGAACCGTCCCCCTGACGTCGGGACCTCGGAACACGGACTTCGCGCGAGCGAACCAGCTCATCGCGTTGGCCGGCTGCGCGAGCAGCAGGGCCAGCAGCAGCATCCCCATCACGGAAGCTCTTCGCATGTCTCAGCTCTCCTCTTCTCCGTCGGAACTCCGGTCTACTTCTTCTTCGCTTCGACCTTCTTGATCGCCTCGTCGGCGGCGGAATACTTGGCCGCGTGGAGGTGCTCGAGCGCAAGCCCGCTGTCCCCGACGATCGTCTCCATCAGGGTCTCGACTTCGATGCCGATCTTCGAGAGGCGAGCGCGCAGCGCGTTCGCCTCGGCCGTCGTGATGACCGGCCAGGGAGGAGCCCCCGACAGGGGCCCTTGCGGGTTCGTCTCCGCCGGCGATTCGGCCTGCGGCTTGACCTCCGCGACGACCTCGCCGGCCGCCTCGGGAGCGGGATCCCCGAGGATCTCGGACACCAGGACCGAAGCCTCCGCCGCCGGATCGGGGAACGCCTCCTCGACCGTCTGCATCCCGTCCTTGATTGCCGTGCCGAGGCCGATCAGGTGCGTCACGTCCTCCGCCGTGATCTCGTCGATGGACTTCCGTTCGACCGCGAGAAGGATCTTCTCGAGGGTAATCGCAGGGGACAGCTTCCTCAGCCTGTCCACGACCTTCTGACGCATCTCCGTCAGGCTCTTCGTCGCTCCCACGGCGACGTCGCGAGCCGCCCGAAACGCCGGCATGATGAGCGCGCGGGGGACCACCGTCACAACAGCATTCCGGAGCGCGATTGCTCCGGCGGCCGCCGCTGTCACCCCGATCATGTCGTCGCCGAACTTCCTCCCCGTCGACGTCGTGATCCGGCGGGCGATCTCGCGCGCGATCGTCACGTTGTTCTCGAGGTCCTGGCAGACGCCGAGGACGCGGATGAATTTCCCGTCCGGGGTCTCGCCCAGGATTCGCGTGCCGGCGCGGAGGTTCTTGAAGCACGAGAGCGCGATCTCGGCGAGCCGGATGCTCGGCCCCTGGATGATCTTCTCTCCCTCCTTCGACTTGCGCTTCAGGCTGTAGAAGCAAGACTCGGCGGTCTCCTCGTCGAGCGTGGCGAGTTCCGTGATCGCCTTCTTCGCCTTCACGATGTCGCGCGGGAACCGCCTCGCCGTCGCGATCTGCATGTCGATCTCGCTGCGCGTGAGCGCGTCCATCGCCTCGAGGCTCGACGAGCTTGTCGACGCTCCGTCGACGATCTCGGCCTCGATCGGTGGCTGTTCGTCTCTCGCCATTCTTCCCCTTGCCTTTCCGCCGCTTCAGCGGCTCAATCATAGAACGTTTGCGACCGCTGCATGACCCACCGCGGCGGCGTCAGCGCCCTCAGAACGCCACCGACTTCGCCGAGCCCCTCCCACTCCGCCCACCATTCGCCGGTAATCATCGCCATCGCCAGCCGGGAGAGGTCAGACTCGATCTGCTCGGTCCCGAGCTGGAACACCTCTTCCATGACCTCGTACACCGCAACCTCGTAGGGCTCGTCATTCCGGATCGCCACCATGAGCAGCGTCGGGGCGGGCACCCCGAGGACGCGCCGCATTCCGCGGCGGTTGAATGCGGCTTGACAGTGATACTCGAGGTTCCAGGCCTGCCGGCGAAACGCCTCCGGCTCGGGGTCGAGCGTCGTCTTCAGTTCGATGATGACCGGGCGCCCGGCAATCATGCGGACGCGATCGACCATGCACTTGCATGGGATAGTGACCCCGCCAACGGTCTCGTCCCAGGTCGTCGCGTACTCCGAGTAACCCTCGCCAGAAAGCAAGAGTTCATGCGCGATTCGAGCGGCCGGCGTCCTCGGTCGGCGGACTGCATCGGCGATCGCACCGAATCCGCCAACACCGGAAGCAATCACTGT
>CAYOVR010000160.1:2275-2512 GCA_964407465.1 uncultured Candidatus Saccharibacteria bacterium | reverse complement strand
AGGATTACGGGGCGTTGGGCGACGACACTGCCGACGACACTGCCGCGATCCAGGCGGCTATCACGGCAGCGGCTGTCACAGGTGGTGAAGTGTTCATACCGCCGGGCGTTTACAAGATAGCCACATCGTTGACGCTACCCGCGTTCACGAAACTGCGTGGCAACAGGATGGAGTTTGGTGCCGGGTTGAACTTGACCGTCTTGAACTTCCCCACAAAGACCAACGGCCATATCGGGA
>CAYOVR010000160.1:0-2265 GCA_964407465.1 uncultured Candidatus Saccharibacteria bacterium | reverse complement strand
TGCACGATTGAAGACCTGGCAATCCGAGGTACTTACCAGCCTTACGACACGACAACGATCGGTATCAAGGCCAAGACTGCCACGTTCCGCAACGTTACGATTGCCGGGTTCTACTACGGGATGAAGTTGTACCAGGCGTACTACGCGGTGCTGGACCGGGTGGCGTTCTCACGGAACGAGACTCATCTGTCCTGCGAAGAGGTGTACGACCTGAACTTGTACGGCTGCAACTTCAGCAACGAACCTGTCTACGGTGCGGCAGCAAACACAGCGTTGGCGTTGGGCACGATCAGGTCGTTCCAAATGTTCGGCGGCAGTATCGAGGGCTACAGCAGTGGGATTATTGCCAGTTCGGGCAGCGGGGTGCATCTGTACGGGGTCTACTTTGAGACAGGTTCGGGCATGGCCGCTATCGGCGTCTACTTGGGCGCGACCACCGGGGTGAATCTGCACATGACCGGCTGTACCATCTACCTCAACGGTCACACCCGGTTCGTCTACGCTCAGGACGGTGCTACCAAAACCTCCATCACCTCGTCGGGCAACTTCTTCTGCTCCGGTGACGAAACGTCGAATGCGGGGGACGCGTTCTCTCTGAACTCCCACGCTTCCTCCCGTAACTATCTGCGCGGCGACAACTGGAGTGGAGTGTCCGATCCGGGCGCCACCTATGTCGGGGCGTTCTTGAGCCAGATGGCGGTAGCCAACTCCATCATTGAGTTCCCCGCCGGGTATGACGGGTCCGCGTGGGGCCCTGAACCTTTGACGTTCCAAGGGCACCACATGAACTTCGCGGATGGCGCGATCATTAGTTCCGGGCGATCCACCGGCTTGCAGTTTGGGGGAGACATCGACGAGAAGTTTGGGTTCTTCGGGGCCACTCCGGTCAATCGGCAGCCCGCGAACGCGGACACGTCCGGCGCGTCGCTGGGTGACTTGGAAACCGAAGTCAACCAGTTGAAGCAGGCGCTCCGTAACCTCGGGTTCTTGGCCCCGTGACCACTCCCGACTCTGATGTCCCGTCCTGGCCGCTCGGGCATGTTCTCGGCCGGGAGTTCAGGCCGTTCGCGTTCATCATCAGTTTGTCGACCGCCAGGGTGACCGTCAGTCTGCTCACCGCCACTGTCACTGGTAGCACTCTGAAAGGCCCGCTCGGTGTAGTGTTCGGGCTGATCGCCCTGCTAGCCGTCATACTCCTGTTGGCTGGATGGTGGGGCAAGAAGGATCGGTGGATGACTGAAGGTCTGCTCATCTCCACCTGCGTGTGGTTCGGTGTTGCAGGGGTTCTTGTCAAGGACCAAGGCTGGAACTCCACCAGTGCGTTCCTAGCTGCCTGTTGGGCAATTGCTGCGGGGGAACGCTACTTTCTCGCGGTGCGGCGTGATCGTGCAGAGGAGTGAACGGCGTGGGCGGCGCGGGCGGCGACTCCACCGTTGCGGTAATTATTGCAGTAGCGGGCTATCTGGCGATGAAACTGATCGACCGGATGTTACCGGGCGGACACCATTTCAAGATTGTGGACCGTTGGATGACTCAAGATAAGACTGATGAGGAGGATACTGATGAATCGTGAACCGTTGGTAATCCGAGGTGCTGCTGTGGCGTTCGTGCAGGCGGTGCTGACCGCCGTGGTGCTGAAGTCCACTATCCCGAGTAGATAGACTAAAGGTATGAACTTGCATGACAGTCTGATCGCCATTATCCGAACAGCGGTTCCGGCTTTGGTGGGAACGCTGTTTGCATGGCTGCTTGCCAAGGGGATCGAGTTCCCTGCGGAGATTCAAGGTGCCCTAACCACCTTCTTCGTCACGCTGTGTATCACTGGGTACTACGCGGCAGTGACATGGTTGGAGCGCAAGGTAAACCCTGCTTTCGGATGGCTGCTTGGAATCCCCAAGGCGCCTACGTACAGCGTGAGCAATAAAGATGCGGCGTAATGACCGAGGCAAGGTGACCCCGGTTGCTGACCCACACAGTGACGAGGGCACGACGCTTGTTCCCTACACCGGAAAGGAAATCTGATGTCTGAACCTGGCACCGAGTTCGATGACGAGCTGGTCGTCGAGGACGACCTCAATCAAGAAGAACCGGTGGTGGAATCGGCGGAGGAGTACGGCTACATCGAACCGTCCACCGATGTTCCGCCACCCCCGGACGAGGAGCAGAATCCGGGCTTCACGGAAGGAGCACGCTCATGAGGACAGGTCGTGAAGCTGCGAAGGCCTTCCGGGCGAAGGACTACAACAAGGTTGGCATGTGCCTGTG
>CAYOVR010000159.1:0-2548 GCA_964407465.1 uncultured Candidatus Saccharibacteria bacterium | reverse complement strand
AGTGAGCCACCATGACCTACTGTAACCCAAAATCATGCAAGGGGATACTCTATGACCTACAAGGACATATTCTACTTCGCCGTGTTGTGGGCACCTCTTGCCCTAGCAGCGCTTGCGGTCTTGGTAGTCGCGGTCAAATTACGGCGTTTTCACCACGCGCGGGGGCGCGGATGCGCCGCTACCTTAGAACTTGCGCCGCCGAATATCGCGTCTTTATTACGCTCACCTACCCGCGAGAGTGGCCCACGGACGGCGGCGCGGTTAAGCGTAATCTGCGAGCGTTTCTCGCTCGATACCGACGCGCAAGCGGAAACGACGCTTGGTCCGCATTCTGGTTCCTCGAATTCCAAGAGCGCGGCGCACCTCACTTCCACATCTTCGGAACCGATCGGATTGACCACGCAGAACTTGCGCGATGGTGGTACGAAATCGTCGGAAGCGGCGAAAGCGACCATCTCAAGGCCGGAACCAGCATCGAAGCCCTCAAATCAGGCCGGCATGGAACATGCGCCTACGCCAGCAAGTACGCCGCAAAGGCCGAACAGAAGGTAATTCCGCCTAATTATTTCAACTCGGGCAGATTTTGGGGCATCGAAGGGCTTAGAACTTGCATGTCAGCTACCATCTTCGTGCATGAGGAGATGATTAACAGCCCGGTTTACGTGACTTTCAGGGCGGAATTGAAGGAATTGCTAGCAAAACACAAGGGGGAAGCCCGCGCTTTGAGTCTTAGGGGCGTTTCAAGCGGCCTTTACCTCAAATCGCAGCAACTACAAGCGGAAATCAGGCTGTTGTTTGCGCGCTACGGTACGCTATTCACCATATCAGCCACCGGGGCCTACGAGACGCCAGCATTCGGCGCGGAACAGGTCCTGTTACCAGAACGATTGCTATGATGGAAGAAGAGCACGGCGCAAATTGTCGGTGGGTATGCACACCATGGCGTAGTCAAAAACGCCACTGGACACTACCGGCTGTGGTTCGGGTCGCGGGATACGCGGTGCGCGACGGGGCGGACCCGTGCGAACTGGCGAAAGCGGTAGCGAAAGCGGTAAAGTGCGAGTGCGGGAAATGCGAAGAAGAAGCGGCGGCGCTTCGTGCGCTTATCCCGGAAATGATAGAAGCGCAAAAGGCGCTACGGGATGCGCTGGACGCGCTACGGGGTGACCTCGGAATTACCCGGCAAGACGCGGACGGGGACGCATGGTACAGGGCGCTATTCATCAAGTTCAGGCGCTTATTCACATGGTTGTTTGTGCTGGTGGACGTAGCGCGGGTAATCGACGCGGCGGAAGGAATGGAAGCGCTATTAAGCCGGGTAATCGCGGCGCAAGACGCGCTATTGAAGTGCATTGAGAGTGGAGAAGCGGAATGAAAATCACCGGATTTCGGAGACTAGAGCATGACAACGCAAAAGCAAAACCTGGCACACGCAAGGGCGCTACTTCAAAAGCGGGCAGAACTCGCAAGGCAGCAAGAAGTAGTAAGAAACGCTAAGGTCAAGCAAATAACCATCAAGGCGCAAATCGCGCAAATAAGGGGTAAAAAATGATTCTGCAAAAGCCTTTTTCGGTAACGCAGGCAGGCCCAGCGGATACCGCAACCGAATCAATACTCGCAACCAACATCCAGCCGGGTGTCACGTTCGGCGCGTGGCGTCCGTCCTACATCGAATTCACCATCGCCCCGAACCTGCTGAAAGCGTGGGCGGCAGCAGATGCGGACATGACGGTTCAGTTCACAAAGCGCTCACTCGCGGGCGCGATTGCGCGGATTGTCACGTATACCGATACCGACCTTATCGCCAGCGTCTCGCTTGCGGCAATCGCCAGCGGAACCGCCGCAAACCTAGCGCTGGTGGACGCGACCTACTTCGTAGCGCTACCCCCGGGATTGACGATTTACTCTGAAAACATCTACGTGCAAGTCATCAGCGCGGGGACCGGGCAAAACAATATCGTGTGGGGACGCATCCTGTACGAGCTGGTGACGCTATCGCAAGCCGAAGCGCTGGCGGTTGTTGCGAGTCGCCCGTAATGAGTACCACAAATATCAAGCAATTCCGCACGACAATGACGGTATTATCGCCGCCGATACCGGATTGCCTGAAGATACTGACGCCGGGTTCCTCCTACGCGGGTGTAGCAAAGTTCCTATTCAAGACGCGCAATCCGGGAGTTGAATTCTTCTTCCAACTAACAGACGAGGAAGTACAAGCGGGAGAAGGCCCGATAAGCTGGAATGATTCGCGGTTGATAATGATGACCTACGTTGGAGTAGAAGAACTCCACGAGAACACGCTATCACCGTCATACATAACGCCTATTGCGGACCAGAGTCTACGGTTATACCTGTACGCTAAGAAGAAATGTGCGGTAAGCATTCTTTTTGAAGTAACGTAAACGGTACAAATACAGGACCCGGCAACCAGCCGGGTTTTTTTTTGACTGTTTGGTTCATCTCCTTGCCATATCCGCAAACAGGTAGGCTATGCTTGAATTCAGGGCGCAAAAAAAACCCGCATCAAGCCGGATGCGGGTATGCGTAA
>CAYOVR010000158.1:0-2562 GCA_964407465.1 uncultured Candidatus Saccharibacteria bacterium | reverse complement strand
GCGAGGATCCCATGACCGAACGCCTGCGCGCAGACGACCTGTTCGAGATCAAGGCGGAGTTCGGCAAGGCGTTCGTCTTCGGCGCGATGGAGGGCGCCAAGGAACTCGACCAGAACCTTCAGGACCTGAAGGAGTCGGCCGGCGACACGGGCGAGAGCCTCGGGCGCCTCGCGGCTGCGGTGGCTCCGGCGCTCGGCGTAGTCACCACCGGGATCACGATCTGGTCGGATGCCGTCACCGAGTTCCTGCGCGCGGCAGAGGCCGGGATGAAGTTCTTCGTCGTCGGCCTGCTCGGAGTGGCGAAGGACACGATGAGCATCCTTAAGTTCGTCTCGGATGCTGTCGGCAGGGACGACTGGTCGAAGAAGTACGGCGACGCCATCGACAGCCTCACCGCAAAGCAGAGCGAGTGGAAGGAGTCGACGAAGGCGGCGTGGGAGGAGACGAAGGAAGCCCACCTGAAGGCCGGCGAGCACATCAAGGGCGTTTTCGACAGGCTTCGTGGGGTTCACAAGGAGTACGAGCAGACTCTGATCGAGACGCAGGTGGCGCAGGCGGACTTCGACGCCGCGCTGGCCGTCACCTCTGGGATCGTGACGAAGGAGGTCGAGCAGAAGCTGCTAAAGGCGAAGGACGCCGCCGTCGACTACGTCACGAAGATCATGGACGTGACGGCGCAGCAGCTGAAGGCGGCGCGTGCCAGTGGGGCCTCTGCCGAGGAGATCCAGCGCCTGTCGGAGGCGATGGGGACCCAGATCCAAGAGGGGAACAAGCGGGTCTCTGCCGCGCTCAACAACTACGAGAAGTTGGGACGAGAGGTTCCCAAGGATCTACAGAAGGCGGCCGACTCGTGGGGCATCGTCTCGACCGCGACCCAGAAGCACCGCGAGGAAGTCGAGAAGATCCGCGCCGAGTACCAGAAGGACATCTTCGGTGGCGGCATCGAGCAGCTGAACACCATGGCCGATGCCCTTCGCGGCATCATCGAGGACCAGGCGAAGCTCTGGAAGATCGGGCCGGTCGCGATGGCCGAGATCGAGAAGAAGGCGCGCGATCTCGCGAAGAGCTACATCGACCTCGGCGCGACGGGCAACGAGCACTACCAGAAGCTGATCGCCATCCTTCAGTCCCTCGGCATCAACACCGACAAGCTGGCCGAGTCGAACGAAGACCTGAAGGACTCGAACAAGGCCCTGAAGGAGTCGTCGAAGCTCGTCACCGACCAGTTCCGAGAGCAGGAGCAGGCAGCCAAGGCCGCGGCGGACGCGGCGAAGAGCGCCCTCCAGAAGGCGCTGGAGACGCTGGCCGAGACGAAGGCCGAGATCGCCCGGATCGAGTCGAGCCCGGTCTCCAGCATCGAGGACGTGAACAAGGCGTTCGACCTCCGGTCCCAGCTGCCGGCGCAGGAGGCCAAGGCGCGGGCGGCTCGGCAGGCAGCCGAGGACGCGCAGGCGGGCCTCGAGGGCGCCGGGATGATGACCGACGCGGCTCGCTGGGCCGGCCAGGGACTCGAGGGCGAGGAGATCGGTCCCCTGCTGGCGAAGCAGCAGCAGTTGGCCGGCAACGAGTGGAACCAGCAGTTCGGCCCGGTGGTCGCGCCTGCGATCGGCGCGGTGCAGGGGCTTGGGACGGCCTCGGTCGAGGCGGCGGACGGGGTCACCCAGTTCGTGAACACCCTGCAGGGCTACGTCCAGTCGGGCTTCCAGGGTGCGGCTCCGTCGGTCCCCGAGGGCATCCGGGTGGGCCCGACGAACGACTTCGGCGAGGTTCCTCCGGGGCCCTTCGCGCAGAGCGGAATCGGGCCGATGTACACGCCCAACGAGGTGCTCTCGCCGGAGGCGAAGGGCGAGGTCGAGGGAGTCAAGGGCATCGCTCAGGGCCAGGCCTACGACCTGACGAACGAGATGGACCGCTACTCGATCGCGGTCGCCGAGGCGAACAAGCACACCAACACGATGTGGGAGGGGATGGAGAACATCGAGGAGTCTTCCTACTCCGCGGCTCGCGCCCTCGAGGCGACCGGCGAGAGCGTCGTCGTGATCGGCGGCGTGGCGATGACGATGGGCCAGCTGGCCGACGCGACCGAGCTCTACGGCAGCTTCGCGCCGACCGCTGCCGAGGCGACGCAGGAGTTCGCCGAGGCGGGCTGGGACGCCGGCGGCGCGTACAACGAACTCACCTCGCAACTGGAGTTGATGTACGACCGGACGGGCGAGGTCGCCACGGTGGCCGAGCGGGTGGGCGACGTCTTCATCCGCTGGGGCGAAGACGGGAAGAAGACCCTCACCAACTTCACCGCCGAGATGGGCCTCACGCGCGACGAGGTCGACGCGGTCGGTGGGACGGTCAACGAGACCACCGAGGACTTCGAGTACTGGGGCAAGTCGACCGACGTGGTCGCCGAGATCCTCAAGCTGCGGCTGAACCCGCAGTTGAGCGAGACGGAGGAGTTCCTCCAGTCCCTCCGCTCGGGGACCACAGACCTCGGAGAGAAGGGCGGCGAGGCGGTCGGTCAGTTGAAGACGGCGTGGGAGGAGCTCAAGGCGGGGATCGGCGAAGAGA
>CAYOVR010000157.1:0-2562 GCA_964407465.1 uncultured Candidatus Saccharibacteria bacterium | reverse complement strand
CTTCTTGCCTACTTGTGCCGCTGCCAATCGACGGCACTCAGCGCATACCACGTCTTGCTCGCGTTCGCCGTGCAGGTCTGGCGTGTAGGACTGTGCCGGATGATACCACCTTCCGCATTGCGTGGCGTGCATACCACTGGGCCACGTTTCACGAATGATATGGATCATGTTGGCAAACCGATACTGGATGTAGGTCGTCATATCGCCATCGCCTCCTCGACTATGGCTGTCGGTTCCATCGGCCGCCCGCAGGTGGGGCAGCACGAGGGGACGACCAGCTCCACGATGTAGCGCTGGACGGGCGGGTACCAGATGATTTGGTGCCCGTCTGGACGCAACTCAGTGACATAGCCGTCGTCATACGTTGTCACGGCGGGCTTGGGTAGAAACTTGCCGGGCGTGGTCATAGGGTGGTCTCCGGGAACTTGCGCCCGTGCGCTCTTTCGTGACACGGCTTGCACAGCACCTTGAGGTCGGTCATGCGCTCATCGCCACCAAAGCGCTCATATGTCAGGTGATGCACGTGGAGGTCTTCGGTTTCGCCGCACTCAGCGCACTTGTGGTCGTAGATGTCCAGCGCGACGGTGCGGATGTCACGCCATTCGTCGGACTGCATGAAACGCTCATAGCGCATCTTGCGTGAGCCGCGTTTGATGTCGGCACACATTTCGTCTATGCGCCTGTCCATTTCTTCGAGTGTTTCTTTGAAAAAGCTCATTACGCCTGGTCTCCTACCTGATACTGTGCGAAAATCACGGCTTGCTTGAAGTCCCCTTTGGGGCCGAGCGTGTTCTTGTCCAGCTTGACGTTCATAACGCTTGGCGTCACTTCGTCCGGCGAAAGCAAGATCACGACGTTGGCCTTTTCCACCTTACCGCCGCCGCCGCGGATCGCGTTTCGATCAAGGCTCTTGAAGTCCTGTTGCTTGCCAAACTTCGAGAATTGAGACAATAGCACCAGCGGAATGCCTGCGCTCTCTGAGTAGTTTTTGAGAAGCTCCACGTCGTTGTCTTCGCGCTGGAAGTGGTTCGCTCCAAACGCCCGCAGTTGCGCGTTAGAAGGCGCTGCTTTTTCCAGGTAGTCAACAATCGCCACGTCGCATTTGCCCTCAGATTGTAGCGCAGCCAATGAACGGATCACCAACTCGATAGACTGCCCAGGAGTGTGCAAGTAGGTGATACCACCGGGCCAGGTCAACAGCCGGCGCTTGGCTGCTTCCAGATCATGCAGATCTTTGGCCGTCAATTCGCCTGCCAACTTTAGCATACGCCGGGCGATGGCCGTATGCCGGACTGCGCGCCGGTCAAGCATAATAATCTTGGACAACTCGAAGTGGACAAACACCACCTGCTGCCCCTTGCGCGCCCAATGTTCAGCCAGGTTTTCCGCATAGGTCGTCTTGCCACTTCCGTCCGGGCCAGCCAGCACAACCAACATGCCAGCCTCAGCAGGATCGATCAAGTTGTTCCATGACTGCCAGGGCCAGTTGAACATCTTGCGTTCGCTCTCTGGCAGTTGAGATAAGGCGATGCGCCGGGCAATCTCCGCGTCGTAAATGTCGAAGGACGGGCGCCATTCCATGACTGCGCTGTCATTGTCGTCCGGCTTGATCTTGGAGACTTGTTTGTTCAACCAGTCATAGATTAGCTCAGGCGCTTGCAGTGCATCGACGCGCTGATAAAGATCACGTGCCAGCTTTTCTAGGTATGTGTGCCGTTCGTCTGCGAATACTTCAACCACGGGTGTCCACCTCGATTTCTTGAATGCCGCCCAATTCGCCAAAGTCTACCATGACAGTTTTCTTGGTGAGGGGCGCTGCTGACAGCTTGGCGTCATTAATGGCCTTCACCACGTAGGGTGCTACTTCCCCATCCTTGCGCCAGTTGTCGTAAGTCGTGTAGAGCCAGCCACCTGGATTGTCCTTGTCTTTGGCCTTGCCTATCATGTAGCACAGCACATCAGGGCCGTAGTAGGCCAGCCACTTAGGCAGTAGGGCAATCGGTGGCGAGCCTTCCCAGGCTGTCCCGGCGAAAGTCTCTTGCCACTTGCCCAGGGCTTGCGTTAGGTCAGGATCGGTCAAGCTGTCAGCAGCAGCGCCGTTCGTTTTTGTTGCTGTTGCGTTTAGTTTTGTTTCTGTTATGTTACTGTTTACCGATTGGGTATCCATACTCGTTGCATGGGGTATCAATAGGCTATTATCGCTATCTGGATACTGTATAGATACCCGCTTGGAAGTTTTACCGTGTTCTATGATTTCGTAGACAATGGGGTATCCGCTGTGCGCCAGATAGCGCGCCTTGAGTGAGCAACGGTCGGGGATCAGGTCAATGTCGCGACTGATGCGGGTGGCAGTCTGCCATTCCTTTGAGCCGTCAACCAGTCCAGGGAATTGCAGACGTCGCATATTCACTACCCACAAAACGCCGTCTTCGTAGAAGGCTTTGCCGTCATCTGAGAATTGCAGGATCAGCCGTTGTGCTGCCTCGTAGCTCACCCCGCTCTCGAAAGCAATGGTGCGCAGCGGTAGACGATAGATGCCGGCTGGCGAGGCGCTGGGATTGG
>CAYOVR010000156.1:0-2569 GCA_964407465.1 uncultured Candidatus Saccharibacteria bacterium | reverse complement strand
CTTTGGTGTCTTCTCGCGCTTATCAAGCACGGAGTAGTCGGTCACGCTGTGAATGCGTCGTCCTGGAGATGTTGGTTTATAAAGTTTAACCATAAAGTTGGTACAAATAAATTACGTTAGGCTGCTTCTACTAGATCAGGTAGTTTGCTGTCTGGAGTTAAAGTCACAATAGCTTTCTTAAAATCAGAGGTTCGTCCGTAACTGCGACCATATCTGCGATACTTTCCTTTTACAGCAACTGTGTTGATGTTCGCAATCTTAACACCGTAGAATGATTCAATAGTTTTCTTGAGCTCGATCTTATTGATCTTACCACCAGTAACTTTGAATACAAACTGGTTAAGCTTTGCTAAACTGTTAGCTTTTTCGCTTAAGCGAGGCAAAACCATAACTTGCTTGCGACCGTTGCCTTGGACAATGGCAGTGCCATCGGCTTTGACTTCAATCTCGCCAGCATCGACGGTCTTGATCTCTTCTTCAGTTTTGTTGGAAAAAATGGCCATAAATTTACGCTACTTGTTTCTTTGCTACTGCTTTCTTTGCAGTTGCTGTTTTCACAACTTCCTTTAAGTAAGTCTTCTCGATAATTGGTAAGCTGTCTTTCGTTACTATAATAGTGTCAGCTTTCAAGACATCAACAATGTTTAAACTATTTGCTAAAGCTTGATTGACATTAGGAACGTTACGGGAAGCGCGGACAACTGCTTCGTTTTTGGTTGGAACTAAGAACAAAGAGTTCTTACCAAAATCTTTAACAGCTTTAACGAATGCGGCGTGGATCTTAACAAATTCTTTCGTCTTTGGTTCTATCTTGAAGTTTTCTACAACAATTAAGTGTCCAGTTGTTGCTTTGTCAGAAAGTGACATAAACAACGCTTTGGTCTTAGCTTTCTTGTTGATCTTCAATTCCCAGTTGCGTTCAGAACGAGGACCGAATGAGACGCCACCATGACGCCAGATTGGACCACGAGTGGAACCAGCACGGGCACGACCTGTACCCTTTTGCTTCCAAGGCTTCTTACCACCACCACTAACTTCGCCACGGGTTTTGGTGTGAGCCAAACCCTTACGAGCGTTAGATAGTTGGGTACGAACAGCTTCGGCAAGCAAATGCTTGGTTGGCTTAACAGCATAAATCTTGTCGTTAAGCTCGATTTCGCCAACTGTTTCTGCTAATTGATTGTAGACTGAAATTTTCATACAAAAACGGAATTAAGATAATTACTTCTTTTTCTTGTCGTCCTTTTCAACGATGATTTTGACAAGAGGTTTTACGGTACCAGTTGAAACAACTTTGACGATACCATTGCGGTGACCAGGAACAGCACCTTTAACCATAAGTAAACCCTGGTTCAAATCAACATCGACAACCTGTAAGTTCTGAACAGTAACTTGCTGAGTACCCATGTGGCCGGCCATGCGCAAACCTTTACGAACATGCTGCGGATAACGTTGACCAATGGAACCAACAGAACGAGGACGGTTGTGACCGTGACTAGCTGGGAATCCAGCGAAGCCATGGCGCTTCATAACACCAGCGAAACCGCGACCCTTCATAGTTCCGATGACGCTAACTAGTTCACCAATTTGGAAACCAGAAGCATCGAGCTGCTTTCCTACTTCTAAACCATCAATGTCGTCAGTGCGGAATTCAGTGGTGTAGGAAAACTTACCACTGTTCTTCAAATGACCCGTCTGAGGCTTGTTGAGATTCTTACTACCACCGATAGACTTTCCAACACCAATTTGAATAGCGTTGTACTGGTCTTTGCCACCCTTAGTTTTTAACTGAGTGATGGTCATCGGAGAAACCTTGAGAATAGTGACCGGAATTGCTTCACCGTTTTCAGCGAAGTAAGTGGACATATTCAACTTTTTTGCGACTGTAAAGTTCATGATTATCCTTGTGTATGCGTATTGCTTCAGAGGTTAATAACTGAAGGTGCGCTCAGAAATAAAAAAACGGGCTATCAAACCCATATTGATTCTAAGAAAACCGTGGAGGCTTTCCGAAAACGTATGCGGGTTAGATAGTTATCTGTACTTGGGAGCCTTGTGGGCTCTTTAACTTAAAAGTGCAGAACTTATCTAAACTGTAACTAGGACATCTTAATCTCTACATCTACTCCGGCTGGAAGGTTCAAGTTGGTCAAGGAATCGATGGTTTTGGGAGTTGCTTCCAAAATATCAATCATTCGCTTGTGAACTCGCATTTCGAACTGTTCACGACTGTCTTTGTGAACGAAAGTGGAACGAAGCACGGTATACTTGGTCTTCTCTGTTGGCAACGGGACTGGGCCAGAAATCTGAGCACCGGTGCGTTTTGCAGTATCAACAATCTGCTTCGCGCTTTGATCGATCAGTTTATGATCGTAGGCGCGAATCTTGATACGAATTTTCGGCTGTACTGCGGCCTTTTCCATGGTAGATGTTGACAAGGAAATTAAGAATTTGTCTTATTTCAGAGCTTTTTTACAGCTATGAAATACAGCTAATCTAAATACATTAGCCATTTCCGTAATTTTAATCGATTTTTCCACTATTGTCAAATGGTTTAGGGCACATTTTG
>CAYOVR010000155.1:0-2652 GCA_964407465.1 uncultured Candidatus Saccharibacteria bacterium | reverse complement strand
GACACGCCCAACATTCGCGTAGGCACCTATGCTGATTTTGCGCAACTGGCCACACAAAATCATTTGAAGATCATCGACAGCTTTGGCTTGCAAGAAGGCCAAGAAGTTCGAGGCTGGCCCAACCTCATGGCGGGCACAGCGGTGTTTAAGTTTGAAGCGTAAAGAAGCGGGCCTTTAAAGGCCTATTTCTTTGTCTGGCGCTTTTTTGCTAAGCCAAAAAGGTATGATATCCACTTGTTTGTAGTCAAATACTTCTACCATCGGGATACGATCCATAAAGATTGCCTGGAATTACCATGAAAAAAATACTCCTTTCACTTCGCAATATGTCGGCCTCAATCTTCGTTTGGGCATTGGCTAACAAAGCTTTGGCTGCTACGCTTGCAACGCTTTCGTTAGCCGTGATTGGCATTTCGGCTTCGCGGTTCAATGATGCCATCATCTCAACATCAACCATCTCAACATCGCAAAATTCAATTTTTGGTGAATTCGTCAAGCCAGTCTTCAATTCGAGCTCAAAAACCTCCCCCTTCGGTGAAGTCAAAGAAAATGCAATTAAACCTACAATTTCTCCTTTTTCACCTACGCCTGATGGTCTAAGCTACGAAAGATCCGAAGATTGCTTCAGTCTAGGGAGAGTCCCCAGAAACTATACCAATATTGGACGCAAAGATTTAAAAGTTTATCCAAACCCGAACGAAAAAATTTCCGGCTTTTATGTTCAGTGGCATCTTCAATCGTGGTTGATTGAAGCCGATGGGCGTCTCACAAAGTACATGTTTCCAAAGATCAATGAGATCTATCCTGGTGCCAAGGCGGTGCGTTTATTGGATCGCCTTGGTCTGAACAAAAACCGTGACGTATGGCAAATCGAGTTGCCAGTCCCAGTTTCACTCGGGGAATTTGCAGAAAGAGTTGACGCTGCTTTAGTTTTGGATCGGAAAATTTTTACCTCAAAAGATCCTGATGCTGATTATAAAAGACATGCGCGCTGTCAAATCGAACTGATTGAGCCGATTAGAGTAGCAGAGGCAATGAGTTGGCCTCGGTTGACTTACAACGATCCATCCGTACGTTTAAGAGATAGCAATGGTGAAAATCAAAGTGATATTGATGATGCAGACCCCAGCTCTTGGGCTGAATCTAAGCCCATGTCTGCTCGAACAGCAGTGTCGCGCTCCGCGACAGATGTATTTTCCATGCATCGCAATTATGAAGCAGCAAGTCAATTACCAGGGGACAAGCAGCATCGCAGCAAGGTTGATATCGCAATTATAGACGGCAGTGGTGTCGTGGCCAAGGATATAGTTATAGAGAATGGAATGAATCCAGTTGGCATTCCAAAGCTGGCAGTTCTTGAAGATGAAAAACTGCCGTATGACAAGACGTTACCATTTTCGCATGCAAATACAGTCATGTATAGACTGGCTGGATTTTCAAATGATGGATTATATAATGCAGGCGTTATACCTAATGATGTGTTGAATAATTACTCGAATTTTATGGTATTCAATACCAGACTAAAAGATAACGGTCAATATTATTTCGATGGTAGACGCGTATACCCAGTACAAATGATGACTATATTGGGAGGTGGGAAAGTAAGAGATTTTGTTGATGCTGGTTGTGGTTTTTACAATTGCTTTTTTACAAACTATATCGAAAACAAGGGTGCTAGACCAGATATTATTAATTATTCTATGAGTATTCGTGCGGAAGCTTTAGCACTAAAAGAGGCGGTGAACATTGATCCAGTAGCGGCTTACGAAAAATTCGGTTGTGGTGGCAGTGTTACAAGGGCGCTACTCAATTCTCGTGAACATCGCGCACCGATTATTGCCGCATTAGGTAATAATCCCCAGCAAATTGCTCAGCATGCAGTGGACTGTGCAGAGCATGTCATTGGAGTTGCTGGCGCAGCACATCCTGGGGACTGGATCGCGCGATCAGGAGAGCTGAGTTATTGGGGGTATGGGATTTATTATGATGAGCTTTCGTCTAGCACATGGGGGTTAGCAGGCAACTTTGTAGCGTCTAGTTTTCACGCCTATATTGCTAAGTCTGAAAAAGATGCGACGACCGTACAACCCGCAGTAATTGGAACTTCCTTTGCTGCTCCTGTTATTACTGGCACGGCAGCGACGTTATTGTCAATGGTTGACAATCCCCAATTAATCACCGCACCAAACTTATACCGAATTTTGGCTAACTCAGGAGATTTAAAAATGATTTTTAGGCCGACCGATCTGCGAGCTAGCATGCCACAAGCAGCGGAGAAGGGTGTCCCATTTATTAATTCTGATTGCGCTCTTAGGCATTTTATGAGGGTGAAATATCGGGTTGATTTCGGTCAGAGGGACTTCATTCCTTTCACTTGTAAATGAAATCTGAAAAATTGATGAATGAGAGTTTCAAACTACTTCCGATAAAAATACATATGCGCTTTTATCGGGAGCCTCTAGTATTTTCCAATTCAGGTATGAGTCTGAAGCAGGCTGATATGTGAGGAGGGATAGGTGGCGAATTGATTGGTTTAAAGAAGGAAGTTTAAACGGCTGTTTGGCAAGCGCAGCGCGTCAGTTGCAAGTGTGGGGGGGGGGTAATCCCCCCGTTTTGCACTGAACCGAGAAGTAGAACGGTTATGCAGCCATG
>CAYOVR010000154.1:0-2681 GCA_964407465.1 uncultured Candidatus Saccharibacteria bacterium | reverse complement strand
AGTGATTCTGGTTCTGCTTATAAAACAACTGGTGGCACAACTCAACAAGTTAATATGTATATTTGGTGTCATTATGATATGGTGGTTAAATTTGGAAAATTTAATGCTCAAGTCTTAGGAAGAGGATTATAATTTATTTAATATAAAGAAAAAAATTTTAACAATTTAATTTTTTTTAAGTTAATTTAATTTTAAAATATACAGCAAAATAACAACCTGTCTGATTCCAATTAAAATTTGTGTAATATAATCCATTTTTATATGTTCTATTCTCAAATAATTCATTTGTTGTTGGAAATGTTGCATTAATAACTCTACCAACAATAGCCAATCTCAAATTACTATTGACATTTGTTAATTTTATTTTCTCTAATAGTTTAAAGGAATACGAATAAATATTATTTGCTCCAGCTAACTGTATTGTAACAGAATTATCAATTAAAAATACTCCAGCGTTATCACTAGCTGTAAGATTGTCTCCAATATAATCAGATGTTCCTTGAAAAGCAATCAATTGAAAAGATGTTGGCAATTGTGATAATTGGTAATTTTGTGGTATTCTAACAACAATAAATCCTTCTTCAATACAACACTCTGTAAATTTTCCTTGTGGAATTTCCAAATTTATTGGATTTGTTACCTGATTTGTTGATGTGTTGTTAAGTTGTGAATTCAAAGAAAAAGTATAATAAAGAATTTTGTTATTCATTTTTTTAAAAATATATTATAAATTTTATGATTGTTTTAAATATTAAAATAAGGATATTTTTTTCATTTTCTTAACTCTTCTATTTTGAGTCAATTTTATAATTCTTCTAATTCTTCTATATTTAGCATAAATCAAATCTAAATCTTCTAAAGCTATGCCGGGAAAATAATGCAAAATACTATACATTTCATTGTTTCCAATCAAACCTATTGGAGATATAATCAAACCATTTTTGTCTTGGAAAACTTTTAGCATATTAAATCTTTTTGGAAAGTCTTTGCATTCACAATTCCAAGCCCAATGAAAACATTCTCCGCAAAGATCATCATTTAGTTTTCTCCACATTTTTCTAACCAAATGTGGATCTTTTGGTGTGCATACATCTTGAAAAAATGGTAAATATTCAGCTATATTTGCCACTATTCTCATATCTATTTTTTTCCCTTCTTGTTGCATCTTTTTTTTAAAAAAAATAAAATATCTTATTATTAAAATATCTAAATTTTTATAATATATATTAAATTAATTGAGCGCTTTTTTCATTTTCTTCCTCCTTTTTTTCTTTTTGGCTCTCTTCTTTCTTTGCCCAATCCTCCTTTGCTAATAATACATTTACTTCATCGTTAAACCATGGAGTAAACCTCATATGCCAAGCAACACATTCCATCAATGATTTTACCTTGTTAAATTCCACTAATTCGTCTTTTGTAAAAAAAGTCTTTCTTTTTTTAATAAAATCAGCCATTTTTTATTTTTTATATTTTTTTTAAATAATTTTTATAATTTTCTAATCTAAATTAAATATATAATCATTTCTTCTCTTCTTTTCTTCTTTTTTCTGTATCTTTTCAACAAGATATAAAATAGCTCCTTCTATTCTTTCCAAACGAATTAAAATATCGTTGAAGCAATGTTCAGATAAACTCCTTAATTCTTCCTGTCCCTCATTTATAGCATTCAAATGTTTAGAAAGATGTTTCTTCTTTTTCTTTCCAACTTTCTCCAATATATCAGACAAATTTTCATCTTCACATTCTAAAGAATGTTTTTCTTGTTCATTGTTGTTAATATATATCATTTTTTATATTTTTTTAAAAATTTTTAAAAATAGATTATATTTTTCTTGCAAATAAATTCAATTTATATTAATTATTTAATAATTAAAATTGATCCAATCTATCGAAAATCCATCCAGTTCCAGGTACAAAAACTGTCTTGTCATTTTCCCTTCCATCCGTTTCCACAGAAAATTCAGAAAGAGCCTCAACATTTCTAGCAGGTTCAGCATTAAAATCTCTTCTAGCCTGAATAGCATCCCGTAATAAAATTAATCTTTGGGTTAATTCCTCAAATCCAAGAGATTCCAATCTTTTTTGAATGTGCAAATCTTCAAAATAAAGAGCAATTCCTTGAAATCTATAAACACAAGACCAAAAATGAGCACATTTAAAATTTTTTGTATAATCTGCTGGATTTCTACAAATATTTTCCAAAACATTTAATAAA
This sequence comes from uncultured Candidatus Saccharibacteria bacterium, assembly GCA_964407465.1. GTDB lineage: Bacteria > Patescibacteriota > Doudnabacteria > UBA920 > UBA920 > JADZEH01. Next base: position 466 of record CAYOVR010000154.1, on the reverse strand, counting down.
TAAAACCCTCTAGCAATTGGAGCACCATCATCTGAAGACATTTCAAGAGCCTTCAAATCTTCAAATAATTCCCCTAAATCCTCATTTGTTTGGCGTGTTTGGTAAAAAGGATAAATATCTGCCATTTCCAAAGCTAAAACATGGGGTTGTCTATTGTAATAATTATCTTCTAATTGTAATCTTCTCATAACTTTCATTTTTTGTATTTTTTTTTTGTAAAAAAGTGATTTTTGCAAATGTACAAAATGACCCTTATTTTGACGTTGAAATAAGGTAGAAAAATGGAGTTTTTTGTTGAAAGGAGTTTTAAAAAATAGAGAGGTGTTTTTTTGTTGATTTTGCATTTGATGATGAAATTTTGAATTATTTTAAAAAAATATTATAAAAAATTTCTTATATATTAAAATCCCATAAAATCTGAGCTGGCTGTTTTGCTCCCAGCCAATCAAAATGCGACACGTCAACT
>CAYOVR010000153.1:0-2692 GCA_964407465.1 uncultured Candidatus Saccharibacteria bacterium | reverse complement strand
CCCACAATAAACAAATGTTCCACTAGTATTCCAGACACATTTTTCTGGAAGAGTATTCAAAGAAGTTCCAGTGCTTCGAGAAGTTTTTGTGTCATAAATAGAAATTTTCATTGAAGAACTACCCGCTTCCCCTATTAGAAATTTATCTCCGGCGTTATTGGGAAGAACTGTTAATCCCTTTATTCCACCAATTAATTTTTCAAAAATATTATTTTGAGTATTTAAGATATAAGAATAACCAGCAACTAAACCAGACGGCTTGCTTGTAAACAATATTTTTGTTGGACTTATGAAATCAGTGTTCCATTCTGAAAAAGGATGAGAAAAAATTGATTTTTTATTTGAGCCATCTGCGTCAGATGTGGATCCAGAAGCAGAACCATCAAAATTTTGTAGATAGAATATTTTTCCAGTTTGTTCATCTACAGAAAGAGAAATTAAATCTTCCGGCAGAAAAGTACCCTTCAGTGAATTTTCAAGACTGGCTCCTGGAACAAATGAAGCTACAAAAGTTTCAGTTGTTTCTAGGTCAGTAGAAAGATATCTAAAGGCGACACTACTACCGAGTGGTCCAAATATTGCTTCGTGTATTTGCGGAATAATTCTAGATGAAGCAATTGCAGTTTCTTCAGTGTCTGGAAATATATCTATTATGTTCCCCGTTATTCTGTTTACAGATCGTACGGCAGGAAAAAGAGTAACAGTATTCGGGTCAGTTTTATCTGTGCGAGTTTTTTCTATAGAAATAATACCAGCAACTGGACCTTGATAAATTTTTCTTATTTTAGGTTTAGTTGCTGCTGTCGGGTTTTCTTCGTTTGGGTTTTCGTTACCGGTATTGTTCTGGTTGTTGTCTGTAGGGTTTGGTGTTGGGGGCTCTTCTTTTTTTCCAAAAGGAAAGAATTCTCTAAAAGTTATACCGTTCCCTTCTGTGGTTCCGTCGGTATTGTTTTTACTTTTTATACCTAAATAAGCAGAGAGTCCCAATATCCCCACAAACATTATTATAAAAATTATGATTAGTATTTTTTTCATATTTATCTAGGCTCTACTCTTTTTATAAATTTAATTTTATCTTTATATTCTGTGGTGCTATAAATACCAATTGCTTTTCCTGGTTCTCTTCCGCTTCCACCATGAGAATCTGCTACTTTTCCGTTTCCGACATAAATAAGCACGTGTCGATTTCCAGAAGTCCAACCCAAAAGATCACCGGGTTTCAAAGCAGTTCCGTTTACAGAGTTGTCTGTCATAGAAATTACGCGTTCCGCATTGCTAAATATTGTCTGTGTTCCTCCGTTGAATTCTTTATATCCAGAATATCTTAATACAAAGTTAACAAAACCAGAGCAATCCAAACAAATAGTTCCAGGCGGACAAAATGTTTTACAAGGACCAGTTGGCGGGCATTCTTTTGTCTCGTATTGATAAGGTGGAGGTGTACCCTTTCCTCCGAATCGATAGGTTGTTTTTCCGTTAAGTTTTGAAACTATTGAGTACACAAGATTTTCATTTGGAGTGTTCGGTATATTACAATCAACTCCAGGAGGACAACTTATACCAGTTTGAGGAATTCCTACGTTGGTATCTCCCGAGAATTCAACTTTTATTGTCTGTTTATCAAGCCTAAAATCAATAATTACCAAATCCGGATTGATTGTTATTAGTATTAAATAAGATCCAAGGGCTAAAACCAGACCTTTTATGGCGTCAAAAATCCTTTTCTTTCCCTGGCCTTTTGAAATAAACGAGTCTGACATCATCCATTCTATTCCACCAAAAACAATCATAAATACAGCCATGGCTGAAGCGAGTCCAATAATAACTTTTATTAAATTGTTTACGTAGTTACCAAGGTTGAAATCTGGCCCAACGACATTTCCAGGTACAACGCCTGGAATCGGCGCCAATAATTCGTAAGTGTTATCGTAGCTACTTGTTCCAGGTGTAAAAGGTGTTGCCGGTGGAGGTGTCGGATCAAAAGTTAGCTTAAAGAAACATCTGCTATTTGAATCACTTCCTGTTAGGGTTTTAAAATCAGCACGAGCTTGATTACAAGCTGTTATGTCGTCAAACGGACCACGCTGATCAGACACACTTGTTCCAAAGAAAAACCAAATGGCCCTTACGTTTCCGCCGCCTATTCCTACGAATTCAAAATTTTCATCACAAGTCCCACCTATTCCAAATAAAATATCTGTATCACAATTATAAGAAATTTCCCCATCGGTTTTATCCTTAGAGCTATAGTCAGACTCAATTCCTCCAAAAGAATTATCTAAGTCTATATAAAAGTTACAATCAATCGTTTCATTTTGGAAACACTCATCTTCCCCAGCCTTAAATGTAATTTCTAGTAATCCTGTCGGAGGGATGGGTAGTTCAACATTATCAAAACCTGAAACGTCGGTATCTGCGTTGTTTTTTGTTGAAGTTATACTAAATTCAATTTTTTTACCTGTGCAATTTTCTGTCTCCACAACAGCTTTTACTGTAGGTTTATTTTCATCATCATACCAATCATCGTTTTGAAAACCCGCCGGTTGAAAATAAGCATTTTTCACCTTACACGGTGCATTTATAGATTGAGCACTCGTTGAATTATTAAAAGAAAAGAATAGTGTAAATATTCCTACAATTATTAAACTAAAATTTAAAATCTTTTTCATTTAATTTCCTAAAACACTAATGT
>CAYOVR010000152.1:0-2696 GCA_964407465.1 uncultured Candidatus Saccharibacteria bacterium | reverse complement strand
AGGAGAGCGTGAACGACGAGCAGTTCACTCAGAACCAGCAGGAGTACAACATCGTCACCGCTGAGGACGATGCCTACGTCACTGACTTCACCTACCTCCCGCCCGAAGAAGAACGCTCCATCTACAACGACTGAAGACGCCTTCCATGCGCGGCCATCCATTACCGTCAAAGGGTAGGAACTTCGCTGCGAACTCCTACACATCTGGGAACGTCAGATGGGTGCCAAAGCCCCCCTGGGGGCCTATGCCCGCGTAAGTGCGGAAGGTGGTTGAGCGTGAGTTCACTGTTCGCCGACCTCCGTAGCAGGGCACAGGAGGCATCCCTACTGGCTATCCAAGACACCGAGACCCAACTCACTGGTCAGTTCCGTGATCATCTGCACCGCAGTGGGGTGCCGATCAACGAGATCCGTGGATGTCGCATCGTTCACGATGACGAGACCAAGAGGTTCGTCCCCGAACTCACCCCGGCGGTGTCCGAACTTGACCTAGGTAATCAGCAGCGTGGCCCGATGGGACTGACGACGCGGTTTTTCAACCATGTTGATGTCCCCAAGATGCACGACGCTTCGCTGTACCGCGCATGCAAGAAGGTGGGGCTGGCATGAAGACCCAGGCTGCCCCCGTCTCCGAGGGATGGATCTTTGACGAGGACCGCGCCCTGCGCGACCTTCTGGATGACATCAAGGTCTCCGACTCCGGGCGCAACAACCGTCGCGTCGGGGTGTGGTTCGGCATCCCCGACCAGGAACTGCGCCAACAGTCGTACCCCTACATCACCATCGACCTGTTGGACATCTCGATGGAAGCCGACCGCGCTGAGCGGGGATGGGGTGAGGTGCCCGTAGAGTGGCGGCCCTCGTTGTCCTCGTCCCTGACCCAGGACAACCCGGAGTACACCGACGACCTCGAGATCCCTCTGGTCATGAACCAGCCGATTCCCGTGCGCCTGACGTACCAGATCACGACCTGGGCCAGGAACCCTCGCCACGACCGACAGATCCTCTCAGCCCTCTTTAGGGCCGGTATCACCCCCCTCCAGGGCGGAGGGCTACGGGTCAGTGACGGAACCCTGCGCCGACTGGATCTGGTCTCCTACCAGAAGCGGGACACCATCGAGTCCAACAAAAGGCTGCTGTCCAACGCGATCCTGGTGGCCGTGTCCAGTGAAGTCCCGTGGGGCGCGATGGAGCGGGCCGCAGCCCTAACCCAGGTGGGCCTCCACCTGACCGCCAACGACGGCCGAGTCATGGCCCAAGAAGAACTTATGACCATCCAGCCCGAAGAAGAATAAGGAAGGACACCTACCGTGACCACTTTCGCTAGGCCCGGCGTCTACGCCACCGAGGTGCCGTTGCCCGCAGTGACTCCCCCCACGGGGTCGTCCCGCTCGATCGGTGCCATGTTCGGCAAGGCGATGGAAGGGCCGACCGATCCAACCTTTGTCTCGGCATGGGGCCAGTTCGTCAAACTCTTCAACGTCAGCGACGTCCAGACGTCCTTCGAGCGGGGCGTCTACCAGGCATTCGCCAACGGAGCGACGGGAATGTACGTCTGCCGAGTCACTGGCTCGGCGTCCACCAAGGCAGCCGTCCCGACCGGACAGCAGACGGCGGTCCCGTTCCTCGTGACGGCCAAGACCGCAGGGTCTTGGGGCAACTCGGTGGGGATTACCTACACCCCCACGATCACCAGCGTGGGTGCTGTCGGGGGCGGGGTGACCAACAAGGCTTTGACCTCCAACGTCGCTACTCTCACCACCACTTCGGCCCACGGGTTGGCGGTCGGCGACTACGTCACTGTGGCCGCCGTGGACGCGGTGTTCAACGGCACCTTCCGGGTCGCTTCGGTGCCGACGGCCACCACCTTCACGTATGCCAAGACCAACGCCAACGTCACCTCGGCCTCCGCTACCGGAACAGTGACCAAGGTGACCGTGACTTGGTCGGTGACGGCGAGCCGGGCGTCCACCGCTGGTGTCTACTACACCGAGTCCTTCACGGTGGTCACCACCGACCCGGACTCGGCCCGGTATTACGCCAATGTCATCAACGACGTTTCCGCCGGTTCGGCGTGGTTGACGGCCACCACCGTCGTGCCCACGGCCCCCGTGGCCGAGGTCACCGTGACCGCCCTGTCGGGAGGTGCGGACGCCCCTCCCGGCGGCACCGACTACACCGACGCAGTGGAGCGCTTCGATCTCGTGGAGGGTGCGCTGCTGATGCACTGCCCGGATGCGGCATACCTGGGATCGAGTACGGCGGCGTCCATCAATGCAGCGATGACCAACTACTGCTCCACCCGGGGTAACTCCTTCGCCATCCTGGACACGGTGGCGGGCCTGGACGCGACGGGTGCCTCGGAGTTCGGGACCGTGACCTCGTCCTACGCCGCGATGTACTACCCCTGGATTCGGGTGTCCAACCCGAGCCGCTCTGCGGTGTCCGGCGCGTCGCTGCTCGTGCCCCCCGGCGCGGCGGTGGCAGGGATCATCCTGGGTGCCGACCGGGCATCCGGGCCGTGGCAGTCACCGGCCGGGACATCCATCTCGGTCACCGGGACGGTATCCAACGGAGCCCTGGGAGTGGAGCGGTTGCTGACCGCCTCCGACCTGGACCTGCTCAACACTGCCGCCCGCCCGGTCAACCCGATCCGGCCGGTCGCCGGTCAGGGGATCACGATCATGGGTGCCCGCA
>CAYOVR010000151.1:0-2702 GCA_964407465.1 uncultured Candidatus Saccharibacteria bacterium | reverse complement strand
CTGGCGCAACCGTAAATGCCAAGTCCGGGTCCACGGGCTCGGTGTCGTCGCCTTCGACATCTTCAAACTATGTGACTGGCACAAGTTCGTCCGGTAGTGGCGCGGCTGTTGGCGGCGCTTCTGGCAGCGTCAGCGGGCCGTCTTCGCCAGCGGCAATCCCGGCGTTGCCTACAGTAGGCGGAGGTATTGTAAACCCCGGCAGAACCTATGGCGGGAGCGGTGGCGGAGGCACAGGTAAAAGCGGAGCGGATATAGTTCCGATCAAATCGTCTACGCCTCGCGGCTCCATGGCCAAGAACCAGCAAGAGGCATATGCCGCCGCTCGCGCAGAGGGCCTTTCGGACAAGGGCGCGCGTATTTTAGTGGCCAACTTTCGTGGCGAAAGCCTGGCCAAACCCGATTCTGTAAATAAGGACTACAGGGCGAACGGTACATTCGCGCACTATGCGCGCGGCATTGTGCAATGGGATCCATCCAGGTCGGAGGCCATCAAAAAACAATTCGGTAAATATCCGAATGAAATGTCGGTCGCTGAACAGACCAAAGCGGCCATCTGGGAAATGAAGAATACCAAGTATACCAAGAACGGAGAGGTAAAATACACATATGGCAAGGCTTGGGAAGCGCTGAATAATGACAAGCTGTCGGACAATGAGCGCATGTTTGCTCTTGTCTCCAATTACGAGCGCCCCGCAAGGCCAGAGCTGGATACAGCGAAGCGTCTTGGGTTTTTACAGACGCTGCGCGTGAGCGATAATCCTGAGCAAGCCGCTGCGATAATGCGCAACGACGTTGCTGTAAAGTCGTCAGCGTATGCTCCACCGACGTCTCCAAAAGTTATAAGCCGCGATGCGACTGGCGCAACAATGCAGATGGGAGAAGGTAAATACACCAGCTCCGTGTTCTCCACCCCCCAAGACGCCAAGGACTACTTGCGTGGGCGCTCGGTCATCGGCAGCTCCGCCGCTATTATGAAGCAGTATGGTTATGACGCTATAAATAACATGAATGACGAGCACTCGCTGAAAATGGCGACTGCTATGTATAAATACAATTTACAGGCAAAGGAGTCTGGGCTTACGCCCGCTACCTTGAATTCTGGCGCTCGGTTTCCTTTACCTGGAATGCCCGGCGGATGGGCGCGTAAAGAAAATTCGATGCACGCTGGGGCCTTTGCGAGCGATGTAGGGTTTGCAGGTCAAATGCAGAACTATGGGCGTAATATAGAAACCTTTGCCGATTATGCCAAGAAAGAAGGCTTGTATTGGGGACGGGACATTTACGGAGGCCACGAAGGGCATCATTTTAATATGCTGCCAGAGAAACGGAATCCGTTTGCTGCGGAATATGACGCACAAGGTCGCCCTAAAGACCCTGAGAAGTTGCGCGCGTTTACATATCACGGGTTCACGTATAAAGACGCAAGCAAGGCTATGGCGGACCTGTCCCCGGTATTGCCCGACGCAAGTAAACGCATAGGCATGATTGACTTTGCCAAAGGCCAGCCTTCTAAATATGTGAGTCCAGTTATCGCGGCAATTACCGGACAGCCTGTAAACTCTGCTGTTTCAGACAAGGTGCAATACACACAGCCTACGGTAGCCGCGCCTGCGTCAAGGCCCGTTGAAAGCGTTCCGCCAAGTCCAGCGCCGCAAGTCGCGCCTCCCGTGTCTACACCCGCGCCCGCGCCGGTTGTGGTGGAAAAATCAGACTTCCCGGACAGAAGTAAAGAAGACTTGAACATTAAAGACGAGACGAAGTGAGGATAGCCATGGATTTGGATTCTGTATATAGCGCTATCCGGGGTCGCACTCGTAGCAAAGCTATAGAGGATTTGCACGAGAATTTACGCAAGGCCAAAATTGCCAATGACGAGTCCACGGCGAGGGCGAAGCGCGAGCCGGAATCCGTCGTGAACACCATGCAAGACGTTTACCGCAATGTGCAAGGGTTGAAGCAAGATACGTCCAACAAGCTAGGGTCGCTTGAGTCGGGTGTCCGGCGGTCTGGTAAATCCATTGTGGATGAGTTGCGTATGATACGCAAGGCGCTGTCTTCAGGCGGAGCTTTGCGCATCCCCAAGTTTTTGCGTAAAGGCGCTGAGGAAACGTCGGTCAAGAAGGCGAGCCAACGCAGTATGGTCGGCGCGGCGGCTACCAAGAAGGCTGCCGAGCCTGTAAAAAAGGAAGAAGCTCCGAAGCCTGCCAGCCTGAAGGAAGCTCTTGCGACCGGAGGGGTGGGCGCGGCGACCGCATACGCCGCCAAGGGCGCTATAGGGTTTACTGCCAAAAAGGCGTTGTTGCCGCTTGCGCGTATGGCCACCATGACGCCTGTAGGCCGGCTTGTGATAGGCGGGTCATTGGCTGGTCTTTACGCTGAAAAGAAATTGAACGAGACTTTCGAGCCGCGTAAGGAGGGCGAAGATAAGGTTGTAGATAAGCTGTCGCGCCTTACCAGATGGCTTGGCGGTAAAGCGAAGGATAAAAACGAGGAGGCCAAGGAGGAGAAGGCGCGAGTCGAGCGCATTGCGAAGCAAGCTCGGGATCGTGAGGAAGAAGCCAGGAAGTCCGCCGAAGCGCTCGGTAAAGTGTATGTAGACTCGCTGCAAGGAAGCGCGAAAGCCGCAATATCAGGCTTGGAGAAAAGCGCGCTCTCCGCCCAAGAGAGTTTACAAGAGAAATTGAAAGAATCCTTGGACGCAG
>CAYOVR010000150.1:0-2751 GCA_964407465.1 uncultured Candidatus Saccharibacteria bacterium | reverse complement strand
GGCCTGCCCTGCGCCTGGTACGCCCCCAATGACAGCTATTTCACCCGCGTCTATCGAGATATCGCGCTCCAATACGCCAAGATCATTCGCAAGGCTACCTCTCAGCCGCGCCCGGTGATCGAGTTCCGCAACGGCGGGCGCGTTGATTTCTGGACCCTGGAAAACCCGATGAAGTGCGGTCGCGGCAGCTTCTATGCTCGGGTGGTGATCGACGAGGCCGCCCATGCCCGCCATCTCCAGGACGCCTGGGAACAGTCCATCGCCTGGACCCTGGCCGACCTTGACGGCGACGCCTGGTTTATCTCCACCCCCAACGGCATCAACTACTTTCACGACCTCTATCAGCGCGCTGCCAGCGATCCCGACTGGGTGGCGCATACCGCCCCCAGCATGGATAACCCGCACCTGCCCGCCGGCTGGATGGAGGAGCAGGCGCAGTCCATGCCCGCCCTGGTGTTCGCCCAGGAAGTGCAGGCCCAATTCGTCACCTTCGGCGCCGGCCTCATCAAGCCCGAGATGCTGATCGAGGGCCGGGCTCCCGAGGGCCTGCCCGTGGTCATGGGCGTGGACCTGGCCATCTCCGAGAAAGCCGGCGCCGACTGGACCGCCATCGTCGCCATGTCGCGCGATCCGAAGACCGGCATTGTCTACGTGCGCGAGTGCGAGCGCCATCGCCTTGGCTTCCATGCCGTCCTGGAACGCATCCAGGCCGCCGCCGCGCGCTGGAACCCGTCCCTGGTGGCGATTGAGCAGGTCCAGTATCAGGCCGCCGTGGTCCAGGAACTCGCCCGGACGACGCGGCTCCCGGTGCGGGGCATCCGTCCCGACAAGGACAAGCTCACGCGCTTTATGCCGCTCCTCACCCGCTATGAGCAGGGCCTGGTGCGTCACGATCCGTCCGGGGTTCCCGCTTGGGCACGGGAGGAGCTGCTGGCGTTTCCCGAGGGCCAGCATGATGACGGCTGCGACGCCCTGGCCCTGGCCTATCAGGCCCTCGGCACCCAGGACCGCCCGACCTTCGCCTCCGCCGGCGCCCGCCAGGCGGGGACCTATACCCACGGATATCGTTGATGATCGCGCCCTTTCCCTATTTTGGCGGCAAGTCCAAAGTGGCCGATCCCGTCTGGCGCGCCTTCGGCGCCGTCAGCAACTACGTCGAGCCCTTTTTCGGGTCGGGCGCGGTCCTGTTGGCCCGGCCCGCGCCGATCAACGGACCGGAGACCATCAACGACGCCGACGGCATGGTGGCCAACTTCTGGCGCGCCCTACAAGCCGACCCCGAGGCGGTGGCGGACTGGGCGGACTGGCCGGTCAACGAATGCGTTGCAGCGGGGACGATGATTGCCACGCCGCGCGGAAACGTGCCGGTCCAGGATGTCCGCCCTGGGATGATGGTATGGGGTTGTCAAGATGGGGCGCTGACGCCAACTCGCGTTATCGACACCAAGCAAAGCGCAGCGTATGAGATATACCACATTGGACCACTGCGAGTTACGGGCAATCATCCAATTTGGACAGAAGAAGTCGGATATATCGAAGCGCAACATCTGTGCTCAGGGATGCGTATTGCGCGAGCCAACTTGGCAGTAAACAAATTAGATCTAGTTATGCTATACTATGGGCATGAATATACGCCCATGGGAAATTTACACGCTGAGCGATCCTCTCACGCTCAAGGTGCGCTATGTCGGGATAACATTTCGCGGGAAACGGAGGCTAAACGAGCATCTTTCCAGAGCCGTGAATGGCGGAAAAACGCACCGAGATTGCTGGATACGCGGCCTGATAGCATCAGGGATGCGACCGTTATTCTTGGTTATAGAGCACGGATGCGGTGCCGGATGGCAAGATGCCGAGCGTCTCTGGATAACGCGCTTTCGAGAATCTTGCGATCTTGTCAATCATACAGATGGCGGGGACGGAACGCCTGGGTGCATTCCTTCTCCAGAGTTGCGCAGCAAATGGTCTTCGATGCGGGCTGGTGTTCCATACCCCCCTGGTCGTGTTGGCGGGATGAAAGGGAAGAATCATACGCCGGAAGCTCGCGAGAAGATTCGTCAAGCAGCACTCGGGCGACACCATACCAAAGAATCAAAATCGAAATTGTCAGACGCGCACCAAGGCAAACAATTGTCGGAGGAACACAAGAAAAAATTAAGCGCGATTCACAAAGGAAAAGTTCTTACAGAGGAACACAAAAACAAGATTGCAGAATCGACAACAGGGAGAAAGCCGGTGGTATGTGTCGAGACGGGGGAGATGTACCCATCTATAACGGCAGCGGCTCATGCCTTGATGGTGAGCGAATCATCGGTGAGTCTTGCGATACGGAAGGGTGGCCGGTGTCAAGGGAGACACTGGAAATTCCAGTAGCTGGTTATAATTTTCAAACCACTACTGGAAACTACCTTGCTAGCGGGGTTCTTGTTCACAATTGTGACCTGCACGCCCGCCATCTGTGGTTGGTCAACCGCCGGGAGGACCTGACCGCGCGCCTGATGGCTGATCCCGCCTGGTACGACGCCAAGATCGCCGGCTGGTGGGTGTGGGGCCTGTGTAGCTGGATCGGTTCCGGCTGGTGTAGCGGTCAAGGCCCCTGGCAGGCCCGCGACGGCAAGCTGGTCGATACCCGCAAGCTCCCTCACCTGGGCGACGCCGGGATGGGCATCAACCGCAAGCTCCCTCACCTGGGCGACGCCGGGATGGGCATCAACCGCCAGCTCCCCCACCTCGGCGATGCCGGGATGGGCA
>CAYOVR010000149.1:0-2758 GCA_964407465.1 uncultured Candidatus Saccharibacteria bacterium | reverse complement strand
GAGAATGAACCGGGGTTAGTCACGATTAGCAAAGTCGAAACTAGTGGCGATTTAAAGTGGGCCAAAGTTTGGATTTCGATTGTTGGTGGTGATGACGATTCAATTTTAAGAGTTCTCAACGACAATATTTATGATATTCAAGGCGCTCTAAACAGCACCCTTGATAAAAAAATGTTTCCAAGGATCCAGTTCTACTTAGATACAGGACCACGTCACGCTCAGCATGTTGACGAGCTCATTAAAAAGATTCACGAGGAAGACAAAAAATAAATGCTCAACTCATTTGAATCTGCAAAAATTTTAATAAACCAATCCCAAAACATACTCATCACTACACATGAACGTACTGATGGCGATGATCTTGGAACCGCTTTGGCTTTTCGCGATTACTTATCCAGAGCAGGGAAGTCCGTCACTGTTTCTATCGTTGGTGGTGTTCCCAAACAACTTCAGTTTTTACCCGGAAGCGAAGCTGTTATTGAAGATATCAATTCCACTGATTTCGACTTACTAATTATATCCGGTTGTTCAAACTTGCAACGCATTGGTAATGACAAAATTATCAATCTTGAAGTTGCGAAATTGAACATCGATCATCATCGCGACAATGCGATGTATGGAACAGTGAACATAGTCGATCCTACCAAGTCTGCGGTAGCGGAATTAGCTTTTGATTTCTTCAAATACACTGAACAAGAGATAAGTCCGGCGATGGCAACGTGCATGCTCACCGGAATCTTTACTGACACCGGCTCTTTCATGCACAGCAACACTGAAAGCTCAACACTTCGTGCTGCCAGCGAACTGATGAGCAAAGGCGCGCTAGTTCACACAGTCGCAAAAAATACTTTTCAGGGTAAAGACCTTAGCGCCTTACACGCTTGGGGACGAGCTTTAGAAAACACCTACTTTGATGAGAATAACAAAGTTATTTATTCGGTCATCACCGAACAAGATATGATAGAACTTGGTAATATTCCTCAAAGCGCATTCGAAGGCCTCGTAGAAACTTTAAACAAAGTCCCAGAAGCTAAAGTCGCGCTATTCTTGAAGCAAGATGGAGAAATTATCAAAGGAAGCTTGCGCAGCGAACTTTACAAGGGTGTAAACGTAAACAAGATCGCAAAAATCTTTGGAGGTGGGGGACACGCCCTCGCTTCTGGGTTCTCAGTAATCGGCAAACTCACAAAAGACGAACTAGGTGTATGGCAGGTAGTCTAATATAAACAAAAAAACCGACCATTAAGGTCGGTTTTTTATTATCGTTTAATTTATTTTCACAACTATTTAGTAAACTGCATCGTTCGTGCGATCCAGTCGGGAGTCGTCGTCTTATCAATTACATCGGAAGTCGAAGCTTCAGTCGTCGCAATCAAAGTATTACCCACCACGCTACCATCATCACCAGGTGTTCTTGGTTGGACATCGCTCAAAACATATGCACGGCTCGAATCATAAGCTGATGCGGTAAAATATTCATACAACCAGTAAGATTCAAGGTCATCGATCGAACTAACTTTACTCACAGAAACTAGAAAAGTATTAAACTGTGCGCTGTTTTGAGCTTTCAAAGACGTTCGGGCTTTCTTGATGTATACCTGGCCGTAAACATCGTCCTGCTCAGCATTAAAAGACTCTTGGTTAGTAATCAATATGCTTCCCACAAAAGGTGCTTCAGGATTTTCCACAACTTTATACGTCGATGGATAAGAAATTTGAAAACCCAACTTTTCGTTCTTGTAAACTTTCCATTTGGAAGTATCAGGTTTAATTTCTTGTTCCCGAATATTACTCTGATCAACTTGTTGCTCTTCGGGTTGATTATAAATCGCTGGAGTAGTATTACATCCCACTGCCACCAACATAATTACCGGTAAAATTACTAGAATTTTTTTCATAACTATTTTGAGTTAATTAGGATAAGATCAGTATAGCAAAAAAACTTAAACTTTTTGCCAATAGACACCGTTTGTATCTATGTTCATTACTGGTTCTATTATATTATTCTGTTGCCTGTATTCATCGATAGCGGTTTTACAGGCTTCTATGTCATGATAGTCGTCAACAATCAGGTAACCTCCATTAGAAAGTTTTGGATATAATGCAACAATCGCGTCGCGAGTAGATTCATACATATCGCCATCTAATCGCACAACTGCAAATCTCTGATCCTGTGAAATGGTTGGCAAAGTATCCTTGAACCAGCCTTTGAGAAATATTACAGAATCATCAAGCAAAGAATAAGTATTAAAATTTGCTTTTACTTCATCAACAGAAATTGCAAGTAGATCAACTTTATATAAATTACCAACAGCGCTTTTACTATCCACTCCAACAGTACCTTCAGGCAAACCAGCAAAAGAGTCCGCTACAAATACTTTTCGTTTTTCTCCATAAGCATTAAATATGCCTTTTGCTAGGATGCATGAACCACCCCTCCACACTCCAGTTTCTATAAAGTCACCTGGAATGGATTTTTGAATTACATCCTCTAAGCAAGTGCGTAGATTTTTTAGTCTTTCTTGTCCCACCATCGTGTGGGCATACATCGGCCAGAAGGTTCCATTCTGTCGCTGGTCTTTTGTTACTGGCCTAACAAGTTTGTAACCAAACTTCTCTATCACATTTTTTATAAAAATTTTTAAACCATTTGTACCAGATACTTGTCCTTGTTCGCTATCAGGATAAATTTCATTTAAAAGGCTTTTAATTAATAGCTTTATATAAGAATCTCGGACCCGTTCTAAATCTGTCATTT
>CAYOVR010000148.1:0-2805 GCA_964407465.1 uncultured Candidatus Saccharibacteria bacterium | reverse complement strand
CCATTATCTGAAATGTTCGGTTACGCCACATCACTTCGCTCTATGACTCCAGGTCAAGCAAGTTCCTCGATGGAATTCGATCACTATGAAGAAGTCCCACGTAATGTCGCTGAAAAGATTATCGAATCTCGTCAGGGCATGAACGTTAGAAAAGGAATGTAAAACATTTGGAGAAGGAAACCCGAGAAGGGTTTCCTTCTCCAACGCTCACTTCGTTCGCTCCTCATCCTTCCGTAGTTACCGCACGCACGAATTAAATTCGCTGCGTGCGGTGCTATAATGTAGAAAATAACACAATGAAAAGAACTATTAGAACTTTTATTGGACTAGTCCTCGTCGCTGTGATTGCAGCGGGGTCAGCTTTGTATTTGGTTTACTACACTGAAAAATTACCTCAGGTTCCCGTTGCGGTTAAGACCACTGCGATCAATCACAGTAATATTTATCAAAACGATAAGTATGGATTTTCGATAACTTTACCGGAGTATTACACTGTTAAAGATTACAACGAATCTGGATTTGATTGGATTTCATTTCATCGTGAGACGACTAACGTAGATTGGTTGAAAGTTGGTCAAGACACAGCGTCTGTGTTTGATATTTTTCCATACACTCATGAAAGATTCGCCCAGCTTAAAAGTGATTGCGCTACTCAGGGAGCTGAAAATATCGGACCAGCTTGCGCACCATTCTTAGATGGAGTTGTTGGTCACAAAGTTATTGGCACGAACAACAAATATGATTTTATTTTTGTTCGTGTTGATAAAAGCACAGATTACCCTGCGGATTTTACTCAAAGTTATTTTGATGATGCTGAACGCGTTATCAAAACGTTTATTCCCTTTGATGTTCAATAATCATGACCTCACTTCAAGACATAATTAAGCTTGCTCAAAAAGAATCAGGAAAGTTTTTTGTCGTGGACGAAACAGGGGAAGTGAAGTTAGTTATAATGGGCATTGCTGATTTTGAAAAAATGATGGATTTGCCGAAAGCGCCATCTAAGCCTGCGATTGATGTCGAAGAAGTTAACAAGAAAATTACAAAAGCTCAGTTGAGCGAAGATGCCGCTCCTGTCGACTTGGGACCAGCTGTACATATTCAGCGACCGCGTGTTGATATGCGCGCTGAAGTTATCGATCCAAATTTTGATTTTGAAAGTCCGATTGAGATCGGCGTTGAAGATTTATAAAATAAAATGAAGAGAGACCGGGGGATCGTATGATCCCCAGGTCTCTGGGTTGTTGCCGGTCACGGGAGTTTCTCGTGGCAGTGCGGGCACTCCGGAGCCGGGCAGTGAAAGCCTTCGTTCTTGATACCGACATGGAGCCACTTACCCTCGTGTTTGACCACGGCACCGTGAACCAGAGGCCACTGCTTGTTGTCCGAGAGTTTCCAGGATACGGAAGAACTTTTGTCACCCTGTGTGTCACACTCATGACTTTCGGGGGACTCTTCGCGAGCGAGGATTTCGAGTACTGTTGGATCGCTGATGGCCATGTTGGCCCTCCTTGTTCGTGAATCAAACTCGGCTGCTGGGACGAGTTTCGACGATCTTCTGGATCCCTGAAAGGACCGCGAAGACAATCGCGAAGACGAGGAGCGTGTTTCCCACGATCCTCAGGTCGAGGATGTAGAAACCGAGAGCCAGGCATTCATAGCCCAGCTTGAGCTTTCCTTCGTCGTTCGACTTGAGGTCTTTTTCCGTCGCGTTCTTTGCGCTTCCGATTGCGATCAGGAAGTAAAACGCTTCGATGATGATGAGCAGTGTCGCTGCTTCCAGCCATACGCGATACCAGACTGCGATGAGGCTGGAGATTACGAAGATCTTGTCGCAGATCGGATCAAGGATCGCACCGAGTTTGGTGGTCTGTCCCGAAAGTCGAGCGACTTGGCCGTCTAGCCAGTCGGTAAGGGCTGCGATGGTGAAGACCAGAAGTGCGATCCAAAGCCTGGAGTTGTCAGGAGTGACGAAGTTCCAGACCACAAAACCGAGCGGAATCCGCGAGAGCGAGAGCATGTGGGCTGTGAATCGGACTAATACTCCGTGTTCGTAGAGCCACACCCGCTGGTTCTGTGAAAGCATCTCCCTGATATCAAGATTTTTCATGGCGCTACCTCCGTAACGTTGTCCGATTCAGTCTCCGATTCAGTCATCGACTGATTCAGTATCATGCAACAAATTTGGGATTTAGTCAAGAGTGTGGAGTTACGCTCTAAACCTAAGGATTATCAAATCCTTAATCTTGACAGACGCCGATAAAAATCTTATAGTTCTAAGGCATCGCGCTTGAAAGCGAGAGTGCTTTTGTATTATCGCGACTGTTTAAAATAATTAATTTTAGCTCTGGATTCCGCCAAGGCGGGTAAAAAGAGATACCCTCGGCTCTGCAACTCTAATCAATAGAGAGTAGGGGTGAGGGGGTCTCGAGCTAAGAACGAAAGGCCTCACAATGGCAGAAAAATTTGATCGTTCCAAGACCCACGTAAACGTCGGTACCATTGGTCACGTTGACCATGGAAAGACCACGCTTACTGCGGCGATCACCACTGTGCTTGCTAAGACTGGTAACTCAAAGGCCAAGGCCTATGACCAGATTGACAACGCACCAGAAGAAAAGGCTCGTGGTATTACTATTAATACCTCACATGCCGAGTACGAATCCGAAAAGCGTCACTACGCTCACGTTGACTGTCCAGGTCACGCCGACTATATCAAGAACATGATTACCGGTGCTGCTCAGATGGATGGTGCAATTTTGGTAGTTTCTGCATCTGATGGTCCTATGCCTCAGACTCGTGAAC
>CAYOVR010000147.1:1668-2808 GCA_964407465.1 uncultured Candidatus Saccharibacteria bacterium | reverse complement strand
TATTCCTCAGTGCGGGGTGGGGTAGTTCCAAGCAGCAGTATGGTGAATATCTGATCAGCGATGAATTTGGCGATTCGGCCACACAAGTTGTGCAAAACGGTGAAGTTGATGTATCACTGAGGCCCACCCCGCCTCCTTTTTCTCCAAAATGCTCTTCAATTGGTTCGGAATAAAACCCGAATGTGTAGTATAATTACAATTTGCATGGACGGCATAATTAAGGTGCGTGGCGCTCGCCAGCATAACCTCAAAAACATTGATTTAGATATCCCGAAGAATAAGCTCGTAGTTTTTACGGGTGTATCTGGTAGTGGAAAAAGCTCCATCGCATTTGACACGATCTATGCAGAAGGGCAACGACGCTATGTGGAATCCCTTTCAACCTATGCGAGACAGTTTCTGGGTATTATGGGAAAGCCCGATGTAGACCTCATCGAAGGGCTTTCTCCTGCCATCTCAATTGATCAAAAAACTGTTTCTCACAATCCTCGATCAACCGTTGGAACGGTCACTGAAATCTACGACTATACTCGACTTCTGTTTGCCCGCCTCGGCCATCCTCATTGTCCAATCTGCGGCAGGGAAATTGCCAGTCAATCGTTAGAGCAAATTGTTAACAAAGCAGTCGTCATGATCAACGACAAAATTAAAAAGGAAAAAACAGGACGATATCTCGTTCTCGCACCTGTTGTGAAAGATAGAAAAGGGGAATTCAGCTCACTTTTTGAAAACTTAAAAGCAAAAGGGTATCGACGGGTACGTGTCGACGGGAAAGTATATGATCTCTCTGACAATTTTGTTCTTTTAAAAACAAACAAACACACTATTGAGTGTGTTGTTGATCGACTGTCACTGTCTCATGCTGACGTGCATGATGAAATCCAGAAAAAGAACCTTATTGGCAGACTCAATGATTCAATGGGTCAGGCTCTTGCCTTAAGTGATGGGCTCGTTATGTTAACTGAGGTGAAAGACAGCAGTTTTGAAATGCCTGAATTCCCCAAAGAAATGAAAGATCATTTGTTTAGCGAGAAGTTTAGCTGCCCGGTAGATAATATAGAACTTCCTGAAATAGAGCCTCGAACATTTTCATTTAATTCGCCACATGGTGCGTGTCCAGCATGTGATGGATTAGGCACA
>CAYOVR010000147.1:991-1658 GCA_964407465.1 uncultured Candidatus Saccharibacteria bacterium | reverse complement strand
CCGAGAAGGAGGTATTCTTCCGTTCTCTAGTATTTTCGAACACGACACCTGGCTATCTCGGCTTATATTAGCCGTTTGTGATACCCACAAAATTAACTCAGGCACTGCGACGAAGAATTTGAGCGAAGAAGACAAAAACCTCCTTATGATGGGGACAGGAGATCAGGAATATGAGGTGGCTGGTACAAATAGGCTGGGGAAACCGACGTTCATTTATGAAACATTCGCAGGAATTAAAGGGGAGCTTTTAAAGCGCTACCGGGAAACAGATAGTGACTATATCAAAAGCGGAATCGAAAAATACATGAAACAGACTGTTTGTCCGGAGTGTGAGGGAACACGTCTTAAAAAGGAAGCGCTTTCCATAACCATCGATGGAAAAGCTATTAGTGCGGTGAGCGATATGACTATCACGAAGGCCCTTGCCTGGTGTTCAGGTCTAGCTGTCGGTACTCTTTTAAGTGGTCGTGAAAAGGAAATTGGACTCATGATTATTAAAGAGATTACAACCAGGCTTTCTTTTCTCAGTGACGTTGGACTTGAATATTTAACGCTCAGTCGTGGAGCTGATACTCTTTCAGGTGGAGAGGCACAGCGAATTCGGCTTGCGTCCCAAATAGGTTCCGGTCTCACTGGTGTTCTTTATGTACTCGATGAGCCAACAATA
>CAYOVR010000147.1:0-981 GCA_964407465.1 uncultured Candidatus Saccharibacteria bacterium | reverse complement strand
CATCGTTGTTGAGCACGACAAGGATGTCATGCTCACTGCGGATTATGTGTTCGATTTCGGACCTGCAGCTGGAAAGCACGGCGGAATGCTGATTGCGAGTGGTACCCCACAAGAACTTTCTAAAAACAAAGATTCAATCACGGGACCTTACTTATCAGGAAAAAAGCAGATTTATTTTAAGCCGACGAAGGCATCAGGTGAGAATAAACGTCTTCTTCTCAAAGGTGCGCATGGATTTAACCTCAAGCACGTTGATCTTGAAATACCACTGGGGAAGTTTGTATCAGTGACTGGTGTGTCCGGTAGTGGAAAGTCAACTCTTGTTGTTGAAACGCTTTATCACGCGGTTGCAAAAAAGGTAAGCCGTGATCACCGAGAGGAAGGATTACCTTTTGATGATTTGCTTGGGGCTGACAACGTGGACAAAGTAATCATGATAGATCAGTCTCCTATTGGTCGAACGCCGCGAAGCAATCCAGCCACCTACACAAAAATATTTGACCTTGTTCGTGATGTATTTGCACAAACTCGAGAAGCGAAAATATTAGGATTTAAGAAAGGTAGATTTTCATTTAATGTGAAGGGAGGGCGTTGTGAAGCCTGTGAAGGTCAAGGACAGGTGAAAATTGAAATGCAATTTATGCCTGATATTTGGGTGTCGTGTGAAGTCTGCAAAGGCGCCCGGTTTAACACACAAACACTTGAAGTCATGTATAGAGGCAAAAATATTGCCGATGTATTAAAAATGACTGTCGCCGAGGCACAAGAATTTTTCTCTGTTTATCCTCACATTGTTGGAAAGCTTGAGACACTCTCCGCCGTTGGTCTTGATTATATGGAGCTTGGGCAAAGTGCAACAACCCTCTCTGGTGGAGAAGCCCAGCGCGTGAAGCTTGCAACAGAGCTTGCGCGCCGAGGGACTGGACGTACGCTCTATATACTGGATGATCCAACAACTGGACTTCACTTTAAAGACCTTGA
>CAYOVR010000146.1:0-2841 GCA_964407465.1 uncultured Candidatus Saccharibacteria bacterium | reverse complement strand
CTTTTGACTCCGGTTTCGGCGTTGCTTTTGGCTTTACTAACGTTGCTGTTTTCAGTTTCATTTCCTTTCTCCTATACGGGGGAGACCCGTGACCTGAATACGGATCAGGTGGCCGAAGTTTGTGTCTCTTGTTTCGTGACATCAGATGGTGACTCCGGAATTAATTCACGGTCTTGCGCTTCGAAGAGCGCCATTTCACCATCCTTCTTTATGCCTACGAAAATCTTTTCTGCTAAATGATTGCATATACGAATTGTTTCCTGGAGACGGACAACCTCCGAAGTTTTGGAAGCGTCCACGGTTGTTATTTTGTGTTGTGCTTGAGTACGTTCCTTCCTCAACCAATCAAAAATAATTTTCCACTTCGGATCGTTCTCCAATTCGTGCGCTAGATAAGCCACATCCAACCGATCAAAAATTTCAGCGTCCGTTAAATCATCCAAGCTTGGCGGTAGCACCTGCGTTGCCCTCCTGTAAATTCTGGATTAGAGTGTCAGGGGATTCGGCTTGCGCCGTGTTCGCTCCCTGAGCGGATTGAGATATCTTCCCCCCTGCACCGCCCGAAGGGGCTGGAGGAGGAATGTCCTGCTTAGCAATTTTAATAAAGAACTTAGACACGTTCTTCTGTCCCAGTTTCGGCAAGAGCATGCGCATGAATTCTGCGGGGTTCATTAGTTCAACGCCTTCAGGCGGGATGATCCCCGCTTGCGCCAAAGGCACCAATGCCTGATTGGACATGATGGCGCGGTCCATAGCAAGGATTATATTCTGAGCTTCTTGCTGACGGGTGGTCATGTCCGGTTGAACACGGACATCAATGTCGGCAATAAAGTCGTCCACCGTTTCAACGTTGTCCGCACGAACTGGCTTTCCCGCTTGGGCCTGTTTCTTCTTTAACATGCGGTTTGAAACTCTAAAAACAGTCTCGTCCGTTTCAAAACGCTGGATCATGTAGGCAAGCTGGGTAAAGAAATCCCGGAACCATGTCTGAGCTACAATGGACATAAACAATCCCATTTTAGCTCCGGCATTCGAAAAGTTAATTTGAGAAGTGGTCGCTTTTGAAGACTTGTCCAATCCCCTAAGTCCATCCGTGACGCCTGAAGTCTCGTCCATCATGGCGGCATCATTCTGCGCTTCCATGTAGGCGGTTTGGGTCACGTCCGGTTTGATCAAAGGTTTAACAGCTTCGACGTTGTCCGTTAAAATAGTATTCGCAGGCCGTGACACGCGCAAAGCTTCCAAGTCGACATTCGCATACCTATCAACCAAAGACTCCCCATTCATTACAATCGACACGTTGTCCTTGCGTTGATTTAAGGACACGTTGTAGGACTCTTGGGGTCCTTCTTGGGGTTCTGGAAAACCTTCTCCAATCATCTGGTGCGCCAGAGTTAAACACTGTCCCATTACAATTGGGTAACGCTCTCCATAAGGAGAATCCATCGGAGCCACCAATACTTTGGTTCCGCAATAAACGGCCATTTTAATTTTGCCGTCTTCTCTGTAGAACAACTCACGAACACAATACCGCGCTGAAACAGAATGCGCTTTGACCACCCCTTCTGCACCAGGTTGGGGATAGGTTGAATTCGTATTGGTATCCGAAAAATTTAGGGGATCTTGAGAACGGTTTTGAAACCGTGCGTTTCGTACAACACTTTCTGGAGAAGAATAGGCGTCGCATCCTTCCGAAGAGTATCCTTCTTCTTTCATGTCTTCGGCCGTCATATAATTTTCAAAGAAAATATAACGCATTTTGTGTGGGAGCGTTGCGGAAAGATCCGGGTAAACTTGTTCGTTCGGGTAGAGGACAAAGTCCGGCTTGTCAACGACGTCCTTCTTGTACTTCCAACCAAACTTCGCACACGCCCAACCCATGTCGAGGATGGTCATGATGGACCAGATTAATTGAATGAAAAGGGATTCGTTCCGCATCATGACGTCCCTACGGTATTCGGTCATGAACTGAAGGACTTCGGCTTTGTCTTCGTCGCCGTCTTCGCCGTTGCGCGCGATCACTTGAAACTGATCAGTTTCTCTTAGGAAAGCATCGTGCATGGCGGCTAGGATTCTCCAGTTTGAAGCCCAAATTTTCCGGAAGAAGATCTTTGATCTCTTCCGCACTTTGCTTCGCGCAATTTCGTCGTCCGGCCAAATGCCCCGAAGGAGTTTTATGTTTTTGGCCCAACGTGCGTCGTTCTGACGCCGAAGCTCTTTGGACTCTTCAAACCATTTGTCCCACTTTTGGACTTCTTCCGTATAAGCTCCGGAAGCTTGTTTTAGGGTAGGCTTTCCTTCTATTTTAGAAAGGTCCAATTGTTCTTGATCGCGGGTGTAAGTTTCCATTAATAATTCACCGTTTCACTATCCGGCTCGTAATCTTTAAATGTCGATCCATACTCCGGAGACACCCATCGTGGATTCCGTTGAAAAATGTAGCGAAGGGAAGCGTGCTTGTCGTGGCGCCCTTCGTTAATTTTGTCAATGGCTCCGGTGCGGTCTTCGTTCGCGCCTTCTTCGCGTTCCAAATTCTTAAAGGAAGCAATGAGGTCGCGGTTCTCTGGAACATTAAAAATATAAAGCTTGGGTTGATTTTGTTCGGGACCATGGACGCATTTTAAAAGTCGGATGATGTAGTCTACGCCAGCCTTGATTGAACCAGGATACTTGGCCGACTTCTTGATGGCGGGAATGGCGTAAGCTCCACGCGAAATTTCTTTGTAAATGTTTCGTCCTTCTTCGTCTTCGGAACGCTTAGCGTAAATCTTAGAAGTAGAGTCTGTTGAACGATCGACTGCCGTCCATCCCAAACGATAACCTTGTTCTTCGGCAACGTCG
>CAYOVR010000145.1:0-2874 GCA_964407465.1 uncultured Candidatus Saccharibacteria bacterium | reverse complement strand
TATAAGGATACTGATATGATAGCACATCCAAATAAAAAAGTCAATAGTTATACAATACCTTTTGGTACTGTCAAACTTAAAATACCCTTATAAAATAAGGGTATTTTGTGATTTTTAACTTGACTAGAAGACTCAAATTTAGTCTATTTTATTTCCCCATCAGCTTTTTCCTTAAATTCAAGATTTTCTGTTTAATAGTTTTCTCCACAGATTCGATATCTTGTTCGTGTTCTCTCAAAACCAGCGTTTCTTCCTTAGATCGCCCATTTATATGCCTAACATTTTCAAGCATTTGAGTTGTTTCATCGTGTCTTCTTAGTGCATCGCCTACTTCTTTTTCGGTCTTATCAAGCTCTTTTGATATATCATACTGAAGATTTCTATATTTTTTTCTGGCATACAATAGCATTATTATAGTAAACAATACTATGCCAATGAATGGAACAACCACAGAAAGTAAGCTTGTTAGATAAGTAAGAATTCTAATGAATTTACTTTCTAAGACTTCAAAAGATATTTGTTCAGATGGCGCCGACTCATTACCCTCTTTATCCACCGCAACAGCATAAATTCTATAAGTTCCAGCTAACAATTTCTTTTCCCAAGTATAGCGGAATATCCCATCAACACCGGCGCGAACCAACTTCTTTTCGACCGGCAACTCTACTTTTGCATTATTTGAGAAATAATATATTTCTTCAGATATACCTCTCTTTTGAGATTGTCTAACCAATGTCAAAATTACATCATGATTCGGAGATGAAATACCTGCTATTTTTAAATTCTCTTTATATTTAAGTTCGACTGGGTACTCAACCAATTTTGGTGGAACAAGACCTGTCGACTCAAAATCAATAGAGTTTGCTGTATGATTTCCAGCAAAGTCATAAGCTTTAACAAAAATAGTATGTTTCCCTGTTACTAAAATTGGTGCAGTAAAAGTAGCAATATCAGCTCCTGGTAAATAACTAGGCTCACCTCCGTCAATTCTTATTTCATAACTTTCTATTCCAGAAGTTGTATCTTTTGCGCTAATAGAAAATACAGCTTTTCCTTCTTTTTCTCCTTCAGATAAAATATTCAAATATTCCGGAGATGATGTATCTATTTGAATCCTAAAATGACTAACTGATCCCCACCCGCTATCATTTTTTGCTCGGAGGTGAAAAAACCAAGTTCCATCAGCTAAATCTTTCCTTTCAAATAGAGAAACTTTTTTATCAGCATTTGTTCCTGGATTTGTAGAGACCGTTTGATCCAATTCATAAGAAATAGCATTTACAATTGACGGTATTTTCCATTCAAGTGATAAATCTTTTTTTGCATACCACTCATTTGGATCTGTGTGTGTCGAAGATGATACAAATATTGGAGCAGGAGTCGCTTCGGCCCCTGGAGTAGTTGAAATTGCACTAGTTGCTCCTATTGTAAAAGAAGCTTTGTTGGCGGTCGTTAAAATATTTGTTCCCAATCCATCATTTGCTAAAACAGAAGAAAGTGCATATTTCAGTTCTGCAATTCCAGAAGATTTAGCTTCAAAAGTTACGCGTAATACCTTTCCACTTCCGCCCGTAAAACCCGGGTTTACAATTACACCCTCTAGATTAATGGTTCCGTTTGTATTAGAAAAACTTGGTTCTTGAACCCAATAATTTATTATTGAATCACTCTTAGAAACACTTACAACCCTAAGTAAACTTGTAGAAAAAGTAAGGTTTGCAGAAATGGCATTAATAGATTTACTTTCGGTATTTACAATAACGCTAACTGAAAATGTCTCGCCTGCTTTATATGTCCCCGTAGAAGGAGAAATACCTAAAGTCGCCGCTTTGGAATAAAACGGTAATAAAAATAATATAAAGAAAAATAATAAATATTTTAAATAACTCATTATGACAAAAGTTTTCTTTTGTTCTTTTTGTAAAACATCCAAAGACTTAATACACAAATTATAGCAACTATTAGAATAATGTCTTTAATATTTTTATTATTTTCTGTTACTATCGGCGCGTCCACATAAGAAGTCTGAATGTTTCCAGCTTTGTCGTAAGCTTTTACAATTACCACACCCTTTGGTGGTTTATTTTTTAGGATATAAGGACTCTCAGAAATCTGAACTTTTCTTCCTTCTTCTAGAATTTCATAATAATCTATTCCAGATTCTTCGTCTTTAGTATTAAAAACTACTAAATAATTTTTTGATATATTTTTGTCTTGAACTATTTGAGCTTTGAAGGCAAGTGGCGGATTTGTATCCATCAAGTCAATTTTACTTTCAAAAACTTCATCTTTTACATTTAAAACTTTTGGCCAATCTGAAAATGCAACAGGAAGTCCAGAACCGTCACTTCTATACATTTCCCCATTATCTAAAAAAATTTCAGCCCGACCAGAAGAAACTGGTTCGAAAATCAAATCAATCACTTTAACTGGTTGAATCTTTGTTGGATCAATTATTGGATCAATTACTCCATAAAAACCTCCGGGGGTTATTCCAGAAAAACTAACAAGGCCATTTTCCATACTAGGTCTATCAACAAAAAAAGAGACTATAGAATTTCTTTCGATACTGTTTACAAACTTCAGTGTGTCGTTAGAAAAACCAACACCTAAATCTACTGCGTTAATTGGTTCATCTTTTTCTGAAACAACTAAAACACTTACAATAAATTGTTCACCTATTCTATACTCATCTTTTGGTGTTTGAATAAACAAATCAGCCCCAAAAGTAATTTTTGGAATACTTACAAATATTGTTATTAGTAAAATTGTTTTTAAAAAATTAAGCATTGTGTTTTTTATCATAAAAATATTCTTTCAACATTCTTTTAAGTAATCTTGAACCTTGATTTGTTTTTAAATATTTTTCTCTAC
>CAYOVR010000144.1:0-2899 GCA_964407465.1 uncultured Candidatus Saccharibacteria bacterium | reverse complement strand
ATTACTTCTTAACTCTGCAAATAACTCTCGAGAATATTGCTTTGCGTAAAAATTAGTATTCCGCATACCGATTAGGGCATGCTTTACTATCAAATCTCTGGGATCTACAACAACGTTTGCCTTGACCTGACGTGCTGGGATAGATACCAAAAAGACCACAATAAATGAAGTAACATATAGACTTTTGTTAATTTTTAATTTCATACGAATCACTATTCATTTTATCCAAAATACCACAGTAACATCGCGAAGATAGCAGCGAACGAACCATTCGCCACTAAATTGATATGCTGAACATGTTTGTGAACCGCGATTGCCACAATTAAGGAAACTAGTATCAATGAGACGAAGACCAAATAAAACTTTGTTTCAAATTGTTTTACGTTGATAGTTTTTCCAAGTACTGAAATGGTCGCACCGGCCACTTCGGGAACTGAACCAAAATTTCCTACCAAACTATTTGAGAACGTCGCAACCCTAACCGCGCCCAACTTTCCGTTTAGACCATACGACTCCACAGTTATAGTATTATTGTCAGTAGCCAATTCGGATAACAATATAGTCCCCTTCCAACTATGCTCGCTAACTGGATCAAGCATGATTGCTTTCTGTCCAAACTGAACTATAACCCGGCTGGCCTCTGGTGCCCATGCTAAAATTTCAACATTAGGTCCATACACAGAAACTATTGTTGGAATCTCAGTGCTTGCGATTAACGGTGAAGCATTATCTTCGGAAGTCGTAACAGGCTCCGCACTAACAGGCGCAGACTGAGGTGAGGCTTGAGTTATAGGAGCGGTAGTTGCTTGAGCAACCTGAACCGTAGCTGGTTGGGCATTATTTTGCGGAGCTAATTGAACTTCAGTTGGCTCAGCTAAAGTTTGGATTGGTTGCTCGGACCCAGCCCCAAACATCTGAACAACAAAGATACTAGTATGACCTTCGAATTGGCCTTGAGCAATTCCAATCCCTATTTCAGCAAAATTTTCGTTTAAAATATTGGCGCGATGTCCTGGGCTGTTCATCCAAGCATCTTCAACGCTTTCTGCTTGAACAAAGTCAACGGCCAAGTTTTCACCGGCAATAACATATTGATAGCCAGTAGCTTTAATAAAATCCCATGGCGTCTTGCCGTCTGGCGAATTATGAGCAAAGTACTGATTCGCGAGCATATCATTAGCTTTTGCTTGCGCAGCAGCTTTAAGTTTCTCGTTTTGGGTTAAGGCTCCAATCCCATACTCTTTCCGTGATTCATTGGTTAAATTAATAACATTGTCTTGAGTAATCGCTGATGAAAAAGCTGGAGAAACAGGTCCGATCGTAATTAAAACAGCGCTCGCTACTTTAACACTTAATAGTAGTAACGAAAACAAAGCCACGGTTCGGTGGCCCAGGAGGTGTGGGTGATAATTATTTCGAGGATGTGGAACAACGTGGTCTTTTAAATGCTGACCAAATCGTTTGAACGATGGGAACATTTCCCCATATGGTTCATACTGCACACTTCCGATAAAAGGAATGGCGATACTCATTTTTGTTTTTGCTTGCTGACAGAAAAAATAAGCACAAACGCTTTTGTTTTGTTTTCCTGACAACTATATTAACTTGTATTTTT
The DNA here is from genome assembly GCA_964407465.1 of uncultured Candidatus Saccharibacteria bacterium. Classification (GTDB taxonomy): domain Bacteria; phylum Patescibacteriota; class Doudnabacteria; order UBA920; family UBA920; genus JADZEH01. The sequence goes on along the minus strand of CAYOVR010000144.1, from coordinate 1,284 downwards.
GTTTCAATGGGATAGTAAACTGATTTTGGCTCACTATCTCTCGATTGATCTACTACTATTATAGCACACCTGAACAAAAAAATCAAGATGTAATTTATAAGTCTAGATTTTCTCTGAACAGAGAGAACAGGAAGATGTTGTTAAGAAAACCATCGGAGCGGAGCGACTGGTTTTAGTACAACATCTTCCTGTTCTAGACTGTTCGGGTAAAACAAAACTCCCCACCGAAGTGGGGAGTCTGTTTGATTTAAAACGAAAGTTCTAAATTAGAAGTTATCGCGGCCACCCTGTGGGCGATCTGCCATTGGGCGAGCTTCGTTAACTAACAATTTGCGGCCACCGTATTCGGTACCGTTCAATTGTTCTACTGCGGCGTCTGCTTCAGCATCGTTATCGAATTCTACGAATCCGAAACCGCGGCTGCGGCCAGTCATTTTGTCAGTGATGATGGTAGCTGTAGATACAGTACCGGACGCTGCAAACAACTGCTTAAGGTCGTCGCTCGTGGTTGCCCATGGAAGGCCACCAACGAAAAGTTTCTTTGCCATTTTACTAAGGCTTTCTCGTAAGCGCACCATCTAAACGCTTATCAAACTTATTAGATACTTTAAATCGCGCTTACTAGACTAGAAGCCTGAGTCTCGCTGACACTTAACGTAAGATAGTAAACGCATTATAGCACGTTAATTGGTATTAATCAATGGCTCTATTATTGACTTATTGGCGATTATATTGTATTATAACGAGTTCCCAGCAGTTCAAACCAGTTTCAAAGGGGGTATAGGCTTTGCCTTACACATCAGCATTTGCAGTCGTACGGAACGGAGTGGGCGAGATCCTTCTCATTCTCCGCGAAGATGGCCAAAAGTGGACTCTTCCCGGCGGGTCACTCATGAAGGGAGAGATTCCTCGGGTGGGAGTCACACGGATCACACAACTCAAAACGGGGATCGAAATCCTCGTCTCGAAGATGATCGGCATCTTCGCTCACGTCGAGGTCGAAGGGCTTTCCGTCGCCTACTCTGCCCAGCCAACGGGAGGCGAGATCTATACCTCGTCTTTCCCTGCTATGGTCTCCGACTGCAGGTACTTCAGCCCGGTGGAGATCGCGGAACTCGGCGACAGCGTCTACAACGCGCAGCAACGAATCATCGTCGACGCGCTTCTCGCTCGCCGGCGTGGTATCGAGTTGCCACTTGAGTCACGATTCACACTCCCCACGCAACAGGAGTGGGCTACGGTAGTCGCAACTTTCAAAACGTAGGACTGTCTGCTCCATCACAC
>CAYOVR010000143.1:0-2901 GCA_964407465.1 uncultured Candidatus Saccharibacteria bacterium | reverse complement strand
ACATATGGCCCGGCAGCGCCTGTACCATCTTGATAATCCGTTACGTAATGGGCTAAATGCCATTGATAATAATTCACACCAGCCTCTGCTACTTGAAAAGCTTGTTCGCGATATCCAGTTGAACGCAAAACTTTAAACTGATAAACCGCGCCACTTAAAATCGCTAAAACTGCTAGTGAGAAAATAAAAATCAAAACTACCTCAAACACCAAAATACTCCCGGTTTGATTTTTAATACGCAATTTAAATTTATTTAAGGAATTCATATTGATAATTTATTCAGCTAAGTTATCTTTGAGACTTCGAATGGTACCACTTGCAGTGACTGTAAAGAACCCGGTATTGGCAACACCGGCGTCATTAGAAATAAGTAAATTTAAACGCACCAACTTCACTTGAGTCACTGTCACAGGAGAAGTTAAAGCACTGCCCGTACCGTCATAACTATCATCAAAAAAATAGAACAAGGGGGTAGCACCATTCGCTACGTCATTCTGCACCACTTGAATGGTTTCGTTAGCCCCTACATAAGCCAAAGGGCTACCCGTTGGTTTCAACAGACCTCGATATAACTTATTGTCAGAAATATAGTAGCGGATACGCTCGATCGCGGAATCACTATCGATATTAGTATAAAAAGTAATGGCCTGGTCGCCAACCGAACTAAGCGCGTACGTACCTGTCGATGAGGTTACAGCATTACGAAGTTCATTCATCATTTGAAACGAGATTTTACGAGCTTGATCTGCATTCGCAGAAAGCACACCAACCTTATTTGTTGTTCCAATCGCATTTGAAATCAACATAATTACACCCAGACCAAGCATAGTAAACACAGCAATCGAAACTGTCATTTCAATCAAGGTAAAACCTTGCTGTATTTTTAAGCTTGTTCTGTTCATAAAGACTACGGGCTTAATAGAATTTCGTGAGCTTGATTACCACTAATCGTCAAAGGATCAACTGTTTGGGTAGTGTATCCGGATAAGGAAATTTCTAATTCATAATCATTGTCTGCGGTTAAACCAGGGAAAACAACCTGACCAGGAGTGTTGCAGCCTGAAACATAATTAATACCAACGTTACTTAAAACTGGAGTGATGCTATCATCAGTGGTGCTTAAGTAAACCTTGTAACGGACATACTGAGTACTAGCGTGACTTGCGTGCAGGCTTGTGCCTGGTGTTGTGTAAAAAGTCCCTGCTGTGCCATCGGGTCCTATGTAATTCCACGTGGCATTGTCATTATTACTTGCAACTTGGAAACTTACCGCAGTTCCAGGAACTTGCGATGTCGGTTCCCAAATGATCGTCGTAAAACCACTTGGAGCACCTGTATCAAAAGTAGATGACTCTAGTGACGCCGAAGTTACATAATCACTACCGAGAATTTTTAATCGCAATCCTGTAGGGGCTGTAGCCGTATCTACGTTACCATCGTCATTTGAATAACGAGTGACGTCGCTAAAACTAGATTGCCCCCCGCCACCTTCCCATGAAAGTTGTTCCCAAATGCTACCACCAGTTGTAGCGTAATCATCGGCACCAGAAATATTTTTATGCAAATGCACTGTCGCGCCTTCTAAAGCAGCGCTAGTTGATGCATCTTTCACGATCACTCGTAAACTGTGCGGGGTCGATGGACCAAGCACAAACGTAAACTCTTGGGTTGTTCCAGGCAGCGCTGTGATCTGCTGAATTGGTGAAGTACCATAGATTGTGTAAGGCTCACCGCTTTGAAGCGCAGGAACGTAGGTATCCCACTCTGTGTCATTTAACTCAATCTGACCACCACTTGATGTTAAATCCTCATCATACTTGTAAACATCAGGGCTTGTACCAATAAGTTTACTGCCATGAATATTTACATTAACACCATTTTCAGCAACGCAAGTCGTGTTCACTGTATTGATAGTTAAATCAGCGACGAGATCGATAAACAAACTAACTTGAGTTACTGTGCCGTCAACAACCGTTGAATCTGGTTTCGTAGGGTTAGGATTAGCAACAGTAATTGGATAAGTTGAATCGGTTGAATAACCAGCTTTGGTCGCGCTAATATGATAACCATTTACGCTTGCTGGCAACGCCACTTCAATCACTTGCCCTGTACTATCAGTTGTACGATCTAATAAAATGTCTGGATTAAGTATAGTATTATCGATGCTGACCTCGGCACCAGATATGGGTTGGCCAGAAGCGTCATAAACTTTAATAAGAATAGCACCCGCGTTACTTAAACCTTCCAAGCCTTTCGGTGAAACGGTTGTTAGAAAATGAGTGACCGTTCCTGTCGACAACTTTTTGATAAACATTTTCGCTTGCTTATAGTCGTTCGGCGCACTGTCGGTACCAAGAATAATAGTCCCATCGGCCGGATCGTCTATATATGTAACTTCATAATAGATTTCATACTGAACACTTTCGATAGTTGTGCCGATTGGGTTACTCGCATCAGCTAATGAGCCTGAGGGATTTCCATTGATTGTACCAACTTCGCTGTACGGCAAATTACGCATGATCTCTAAATAATTAGCGGCAAGACTCGAAAGGACAGTTTTTTCACGAGCTACACGTACACTAGTAGAAAGGGCGGCATACGAACTTAAAACACCTACAATGAGAATTGCAAAAATCGCGATCCCGGCGATCGTTTCAATAAGAGTGAAGCCGAATTCATCTTGGTTCTGAGGACGGCGAAAGTTAAAAAACGTGTTTGTTTTTGGTTTCATTTGGCAATTTTATAACATAATTATACCACAAAAACATGGTATTGATAAAACTGCTGTATTTTGGTACAATATTCGAGTACTAAAGTCTTTGAATCGAGTTCAAAAGTACAAATTGATATTCGGGAGTAGCTCAGTGGTAGAGCTATCGGCTGTTAACCGATCGGTCCTGG
>CAYOVR010000142.1:0-2913 GCA_964407465.1 uncultured Candidatus Saccharibacteria bacterium | reverse complement strand
AATAATCGGACGCGATGAAATCACGTTCAGCAATCATACCTAAAAGTCGATTGCGATTATCAGCAACGGGAATACCGGTGAAGTGGTATTGATGCAGCATTTCTGCAACTTGTTGAACGGTTTGATCTGGACGAACCGAGATCACCGACTTTGTCATTAAATCTTTTACGAGCATTTTGTATCTGTGCGGTGCATTTGTTTTAGTATATCACAAGTTCTTAAGCTTTTGTCAGCCCGAGCCATATTGGCTTACCGGAAAGCTGAGCTTGGATTTCCCAATCGACTTCAACTTCCAAGCTTTTGGCGACTTGGCTAACGAAAGTCTTCTTACGATCGATCATACTTGAGACAACTTTTTCCAGTTCTTCGTCGGTGGTGTTGTAATAGAGATCGACAAGCTCGCCAACTTTAAGGCCACTCTTTTTACGTAAGTCTTGAATCTGACGCTCAATTTCACGAGCATACCCTTCTTGAATTAATTCAGGGGTCATTTCTAAGTCTAAGAAGACTTCCGTGACAACATTATTTCCTGGAAAAGTTTGAATGAGTTCGGGACGTAGCGGCGCTTTATCTATAATAGACGCGTCGACTTGTTTGACATTTAATTCTTCAAGTACAACTTTCTGGAGTTCTTCGGCTAAGTCACTATCCCCGCTCTTCATTTTGATGGCGAGTGCGCGAAGCGGTTGACGAACCGGCATGGCTAAAGTTTTGCGAGCTGCCAAAGCCACAGTTACAACTTCGCGAACAGTTTCCATATCGAGCAAAACTTTTTCATCTACTTCACCAACAGGAGTCCAACGTTCCAAATGAACCGAAGTTTTGCCAGTTAAATCTTTGTAAATATGATCCGACAAAAACGGCATGAATGGCGCTAACATTTTACTAGTTTCCAACAAAACGTAACCAAGCACGCTTAAAGCCTGTTCAGTGTCTGCGCCACCAGCTTTAATTCGATCACGACTACGTCGAACATACCACGTCGAAACATCATTAATGAAGTCTGTTAAGACTTTACCGGTTTTTACAGTGCTGTAACCGTCCATGTGAGCAGTAACTTGTTTATGAACGCGAGCTAACTCGGCAAGCATCCAACGATCAAGGACATGACTTACTTCTGGTTTGTCAGTACTGATAGTCCCCGTGGCATACATACGATAGAAACTAAGCATGTTCCAAAGAAGCAAGTTAACTTTGCGACTAATTTCTGAGACAGTTTTGTCTGAAAAATTCAAATCATCCCCACTCATAACCGGTGAGGTCAGAAGGTAAAATCGCATAGCATCTACACCATATTTTTCAAACAACAGCCAAGGGTCAGAATAATTATTTTTTGACTTTGACATTTTACTGCCGTCTTCTGCTAAAATCGTCCCAGTCGTAACTACATTGTGGAATGGTTCCTTATCAAAGACTATTGTGCCCATAACATGCATCACGTAGAACCAGGCGCGAGTTTGAGCAATATACTCTGCGACGAAATCAGCAGGAAAGCGTTTTGCAAACAAATCTTCGTTTTCAAATGGATAGTGAAGTTCGGCAAACGGCATACTAGCAGATTCCACCCAACAATCCACGACTTCAGGAATGCGTTGCATTGCACCTTGGCACTTCTCACATTTCAGTTTGACGTTATCAATAAAGGGACGATGAATATCAATCATCTCTAGATTCTCAGAATTCGGATAAATCTCAGCAAAATTTGTCGACTTCTCACGAAGTTCTGCAATCGATCCAATGCACACGACATTGGTACAATCTTTGGTTTCGCATTTCCAAAACGGCAAAGCAGTCGCCCAGTATCGATTGCGAGAAATATTCCAGTCCGGCGCCGCTTCCATGGACTTCGCAAACCGACCATCTTTTAAATGTTCTGGATACCAATTGATATTTTGGTTTAGTTCTTGTAAACGAGGCTTCACTTGTTGAATATTGATGAACCACGCAGAAAGCGCGCTATAAAATAGCGGTGTGCCGCAACGCCAACAATGAGGATAACTGTGAGTATAATGTTCAGTAGCGTAGACCAAACCTTTGGTGGTAAGTTCATCTAGCACAATTCGATCGGCGTCTTTAAAGAACACACCACGCAAATTTTCTGGAGCGCTATCTAAAAATGTTCCTTGATGACTTAACATCTCAACACGAGGTAAATCTTTTTCTTTTGCTAACTTATAGTCTTCTTCACCATACATCGCCGCGTTGTGAACAATACCAGTACCATCTGTGGTCGTAACAAAATCAGCTTCATAGATTTTATGAGCTTTGTTTTCAGGATCAGCAATTACACCTGGGTACAACGGTTCGTAACCTAAACCTTCCAACGAGCGAGCGCCGAATTCAGACTTAACTTCATACTCGCCTTTCAAAACCTCAAGACGATCTTTGGCAACGATATAGTTCTCGCCATTTTGCTCAACCAAAACGTATGTGATATCTGGACCAATGTTAAGCGCGGTATTTCCTGGTAATGTCCAAGGCGTAGTTGTCCACGCAAGCACAAACGTCTTTTCATCCGTCATGTAGTCAACGATGCGTTGACGAGGAAGCAATCTAAATTTAACGTAAACAGATTCTTCAGTGACATCTTTGTAACTGTTATCCATCGCTACTTCGAAGTTGGATAGCGGTGTCTCGCAGCGACTACAGTAAAGTAAAACTTTACGGTCTTCGTAAATTAATCCCTTATTCCAAATCTCTTTGAGCGACCACCACACACTTTCCATGTACGTAGTGTCCATGGTTTTGTAGGAGTTATCAAAATCCACCCAGCGACCCATGCGGCGCACGGTCTTGCCCCATTCAGATACAAACTTTAAAACGTTGTCGCGACAAACTTGATTGAAGCGTTCAACACCGACTTCTTCAATCTGTTTTTTTCCAGAGATGTTTAAATTCTTCTCAACAATGTTC
>CAYOVR010000141.1:0-2921 GCA_964407465.1 uncultured Candidatus Saccharibacteria bacterium | reverse complement strand
TAAGTTTTAAATCTTCCCCTACTTGTCGTAGGGCGTCTGCTTTTAGTTTTGCTATGTGGATTGCGACCTCCATATTATTCTTACACTCAGATTGCCATTCGTCGTGAACAAAATTGACTAGTTTACCACCTAAACTCTGTAACTCTGGATAGAATTTCAGAGTTGCTAATTTCATGCAAACCGCTTCACCGGACTGTAGATATCCTGACATTGCAAGATGTCTTCGAGTTCCCTCTGTGTCTCCGGGAATTGGAACCTTTCTACCGTCCAACCCAACGAAGTAGCCGCGAGCTGCATCCTTGGGAAATACCTGATCCTTAAGCGTTGCCCAACCCGAGTACCTTGATAACAGACGATCAAGCGCCGCTTGGGTTTCAGATGAAGTTGCTCCAAGGATTTCAGAAAGCTTCTGGTTTCCCGCCCCAAGGAGGAGCGCGTAAATAAACCGTTTTGCAGCCGCTCTAGACTTACATACACTGCCAAGTATTCTTTGGTTGAGCGAATGTGGATCGGTTTTGTCATCCTTCTTCCCTTCTACTAATGATTGAGTGAACTCAGCGTCATTTATGTAGTGGGCGAAGATGCGCAGCTGAATGCCTTCTGCATCAACACCAATCAATAGTCTATTTCTGGGGGCTACCCATAGGGATCGCATCTCTTTCCCGTAGAGCTTCTTATTCCCATTCGTATCATATTCATTGGGAATGTTAGCTGTGTTGGGATTTTGATGGGCCATTCGGTGGGTCCATGCCCCAATGCCGAAGAACTTTCCTCTAATTCTTTCCGAGATAATTTTGTATTCTAAGCCTATTTTTTTCAAACCATCCAAGAATTGAATTGCACGGTTTACAGAGCAATCCTCTGACCTCTCCGGTGGAGTGATCATGATCGACACAGAGCTTGGCTTCTCGTTCACAAATTTTACATTTACTTTCTTGCTCTTCAACCAATTTATCAAAATTTTCGAGAGTGAGTCCGTATGTATACCATAAATGGTATCTGCGTTTCCGCTCTTCTTGCACGTATTGTTTAAACTGTTGAAGCTCAGATTTTCCAAACTTCTCCATATTTCTTTTTCTACGTCTTTCTCGATTATATTCACGTTCCTTGGCACGCCACGCTGCATCAGTTCTTCGTTTATTGCGTGTCCAAGCTGCCTTATACTCTTTCGACATAAATCTATTTCTAACCCTACAAGGCTAAGCCATTCAGTCAGAGTCCTTCGTCGGGACTCCAACAGAATACGCTTAGCCAAGAGGCGGGAGGGAGCAGGAGCGGAGGGAGGAAGGGTGGAAAGGTTTTCTTCATCGACTTTCCAGCCGGTCTTTTTCAACCCTTCCATTTTAATATACAACTCTTTTAGCCTTAAGTCAACTGAGGCATCGGCTTGTCTAGATCGCTTAAGACGATTGTACTCTCTTTCAGTTACAATATGAGTTTTAGTTTTGTTTATTGGAGACCAGCCAGCGTTATTAAGAATTTCAATAATCTGCTTAGGACTTGATGGATTAAAAGCAGTCCATTCACAACGACTAAAAGGACCCCCATTATAAATAGACAAGTCACCATCTGCCACCCATCTAAAGTCAGTACGCGATAGAGTACCGTGCTTAGTGAGTTTAGGGTGGATTTCTCTAATAAGTTTAAGTCTTTCTGGGAACGCATCTGCAATCTCCTTGTCGAGAGACGTTAGAGAAGCAGTCACTTCATCTAATATTTTCTGGGCTTTGCCGGAATTGAAAGCAAAACCATTATCATGCAAATCATTAACAATAAGCTGGAAGTCATGTTCTAACCTAATTGATGGTTGCCAAGCAACATCTTCAATAATGCGTCTGTATTTCCTATAGACTTTCTCAGTAATTTCCACGTCTCTCTGGCAGTATTCCACCATAGCGTCTGAGTAATGGGAGAAGTCTGTAAACTCTCCTTTGGGGTAACCGAACTCAAGTCCATAAGCTTCAATTGAATGCCCATTGGGCCTAGAATAATCTACGAGCTTACTGATTATTAGGGTGTCAATAACTTGCACACTCCCGGATATGGTGTCCCAACCCAGTAGTTTGCGAAGTACAGGCCCGTCATAGCCGAGCCAATTATGACCAATAACAAGGTCCACAGAACTGCAGAAGCTATCAAAACATCTTTTAGCATCGGCATCGCTCGTCACCTTTCTGAATGTATATATCTCTCCGGTGTCTATATCCTTACAGACTACACACCAGATTTCCGTTGGGTTTTCTAACCCGTTAGCTTCTATGTCAATTACTACTCTCAACGGGCAGCAAAAGCGTTAGGAGTTTTCATGCTCAGACCAAGAAGATACCTGATCTATGTGATCCCAAAAGTATTTAGTACACAAATCTAGATCGGGGTATACAGCCTCGTATCCTTTACGATGATCCCCATTCAGAATTAAAAAATTGTCTCCATCAAAGAATGCCGTTTCTCCACCTTCATCCCCATCTTGGGCAAATAAAGGGAAAGGGCTATTACTTGTCTTAGGGGGGAGCCAAGAGACGTAGTGTTTATTACCATCGACTTTTAACAATAAATTTTTACCAAACGCGTGCTCAACAAAATGCATAACTATCTTTCAACGATCAAGTTAAAGTTCCAATAATATAGAATATCACTGTTGCTGTTGCAAATCCACCGAAAAAGAAGACTGCATTCCAAAAGGTTTCGCTAAACATTTTTCTTATCCTCTTCAACCATCATCTTAATGAGATGTGTCTTAGCGTTCTTGAGACCTGCTTCATATCCTTTATAATAATCTAGCAGACCTCGTTCATGTATTTCACGTTCATAGAAGGCTTCGATCTCTCTAATCTTTTTCTGTTGGGTCTCCCAAGCCTCAACAAAACCTTGTTCCCATTCATCTAGAACAAAGCCTGCTTTAGGGCCTACAACACCGTTGC
>CAYOVR010000140.1:0-3028 GCA_964407465.1 uncultured Candidatus Saccharibacteria bacterium | reverse complement strand
CAGGAACTGCATGTCGAAGACCACGTTGTGGCCGCACAGCCCGCCACCCGCCCGGGACAACCAGTCGAGCAACCACTCGTACTCGTCCGGCCCGAGGTCGACCGGGTTGTCTTCAAACTTCGGGCGCTGGTCTCCACCCTGACCGAACGGCCAGGCTCCGGCGAAGATCGCGCCGGTGTCCGGGTCGCGCCAGGCCAGGCTGACCACCGACACGATCGCGCCGGGGTCGTCGGGGTGCAACTTGCTGGTCTCGCAGTCGAAGTCGACCAGGTCCCGGATCGAGCGGGGGTCGGGCAGGGCTTCGGACGGCGGGCGGCCGGACAGATCGTGTACGAGAGGCATCGTCGTGGGGTCTCCTTTGCTCTCTCGCGGCCTAGAGACCCTCGGGTGGGGTGTCGGTACCCGGGAGGTTTACGGGAGCGCCCGGACGCCACCGGACGTAGATCCGAACCTGTGCGTGGATGTCGCCTGGCACGTCGCGCCGGGTGGCCCACTCCACCGGTAGCTTCCGGAAGGTCGCACCGGCGCGCAGCGAGTGGACCCGCTGGCGCGCTGCGCCTCGGGTCTGGTGGCGCGAGTATTCGACCCAGTCGCCGGGGTGCTCTTGCAACTGGCGGACCACGTCGTGCACCGTCGTTCCGGCGCGGGGGTGGACCGTCGAGTTGGTGAGGTCGTCTGTCGTAGTGCTCATACCTGGGAGTCTACCACGCAGGTCGGTACCCTACCCTACCGTAACGAGTGGGGTTCTCACGTGCGAGCGTCCGCACGCGTGAGCGAGCGTCCGCACACGTCCGCACGCGACCCTCGCCTGATCGGTCAACGTCACCCCCGCCACGGACAGAGCAGGTTAACCGGATTTCCATTGCCTACGGCGTCTTAGTCACAGACACACGGCTACGCGCGCTAGCGCTCCTGCTCTCGCACACGTGTACGCACGCGTGAGCACGCGCCCGGACGCTCGCGGACACGTGCTCTACTAGCTCGCGCGAGCGCGCGGGAACCGAAATAAGAAAAGGTTGAAAGACCGTGTGCGTAGAGTATGCGTGCGGACGCGTCCGGGAGCGTGTACACGCGTACGTACACGCGGAAAAAGGTGTGAACCAGGGTCCAGGTGGGCCACTTAACCCGCCGGGCCAGTGCCACCTGTGCCAGCGCTGACCTCCCGAGAGGAGGTTTGGATCGAGTAGTTTAAGGTACTGTAACGCCGGTACGGTAGTATAGTCAAACTGCGTGCTAGGATGGGTAGGTACACCCCACCGCACCCACTGGAGGAACCCCGAGTGATAGACCGCTACACCACCGACGACATGCGCGCGCTACAGGGTCGACAGACCCAGGCGATCTCGTACCAGCGGGTTCTGGCCGCCGTCGCGAACGCACAAGGCCACACCGAAGCTGCGTTGGCAGTATTGAAGATGGACATCGCGCCCGAAGACTGGGCGGCCTACGAGGCCGAAACGAACCACGAGACCGCTGCCTTCGTGGACCTGGTGCGGGATCAGCTGGACCCTGAACACCGGTCGAAGGTCTACGTCGGGCTGACCTCGTCGAATCTGCAGGATACCGCCGAGGCCATCCTGTGGAACGACGTGATAAGTAAGACCATCCAGTGGAAGATCGCCGCCACCGGCGCGATCTGGGCGCTGTGCGCCGCCCAGGGAAACCACCGCATGGCCCGCACTCACGGGCGCGACACCGAACTGTCGGTAAACGCTAGCGCCCTGTACCAGCGCGCGGCGCGCGACCTCGGCGAGTGCCTGCTGGTGACCAAGGGTCTGCCGCTGCGCGCCTCGCTGGGCGGTCCGGTCGGCGGGTACTCGCGGTTCCTGACCCAAGAGCAAGCGCAACACGCGGCCGACGACCTGGACGTCGAACTCGACGCGCACGCCACCCAGACCTCGGACCGCCACCGGCTCGCGTCGCTGGTCAACGCCTTGGTGCAGGTGGTCGGCATCCTGGAACAGGTCGCGACCTACCAGCGCCTGTCTGCGATCTCGGGCGTCGACTACTACGTCGAGAACCACGTCGACCCGGCTCAAAAAGGGTCCAGCTCAATGCCGCACAAACGCAACCCGATCACCAGCGAACGGATTTGCGGACTGGCGCGCGTAGCGCGCGGGTACCAGTCGGCGCTGATGGAGACTTGCTATACGCAATGGTGGGAACGCGACCTAACCAACAGCAGCGTCGAACGGGTAGCATGGCGCGACCTGGTGGCCTTGACCGACTATGTGCTGGACCTGGCGATGGAGACCGACGTCGGGGAACGCAGCTGGAGCACTGACCTGGACACCGAGTTGGACCCGGAAGGCTCCACGTTCTACCGCTACAACCAAGCCATCGTTGACGGATTGAATCCCAATTCCGTCTACCTGAACCTGAAGGGCTGACCAACGTGTCCGACTCCGTAACTACGTTACCGTCCCTGCGCTACCGTGACGGCAAGTACGTAGAACCCGCGCCCACGCTCATTCGGCCCGACCGGCTGCCGTTCGTCGAAATGGTGCTGACCGTGATCGAACAGAACCCCGACCAACACCAACAGTCTTGGTGGGGTCGCGCCGAGTCGCACTGCCGGACCACGCATTGCATCGCCGGTTGGGCTTGCGAGTTGGACCCCGACACCACGTTGGTTTGGACGCTGCCGACCCGCGCGGACCACGTGCGCTACCTGTATTACGTGCTGGTGACCCGTGCACCGGGTCACATGGCCGAACTTCCGGTCGCCGAACGCGCCGCTGAACTGATGGGCATGGACTACGACACCACCGAGGCGGTCTTCTTCAACACCCTGACCGAAGGGTCGTCGCTGTTGACCGCACTCGGCCGGGACACCGCTTTGACCACTCTCCGTAAAGTGGTCGAACAAACCCAAAAAACAACTCGCCGACGAGAAAGCAGGAATCGACCTGTGACCGTGTACCAGATCCAACCCGACCGCGTGGAGTTCGTCGAGCAGGTGTTGGCCGCGATCGCCGCCGAACCCAGCCAACACGAACAGCAGTATTTCGGCCGCGAGGTCGAAGGG
>CAYOVR010000139.1:0-3082 GCA_964407465.1 uncultured Candidatus Saccharibacteria bacterium | reverse complement strand
TTAAGATGTTAGTAGCTGGTAGTCCTACGTGAAAATCGGTGAATATCATCTCGGTGGCACATTCCTGAACCGCAAACTGCTCTAGTAAAACAGAATGAGTAATCGTTAGGGAGTACATCTGTCCAAAGACTGAGGCCGAGGTGTTTAATCCAAACCCTGCACCCGTGAAGTAATTAAGGCTCAATGCACCAGCAGCGGTACAGGTGATGTCCCATCTTGAGCCTATAGTAGCTGATACTAAGTTGGCAGCCCAGTTAGCGGACGTAGAAGCAGAAATAATAATGTTAGGTATTCTTATTCTGGCGTTCGCAGTAGGTAGAAATCCTGCGTTTGCTGGAGTAGTGGTTGAGCCTATTCTAAGTACGCCCGTAGCTGAGATATGTACTACTTTACCTGTATCATCGGTAGTAGTGGACGGATAGGCGGTGGTGGTCATCTGTGCGCCTACGTTCGGGTAAAACTCCCAGACATCAGTTCCATCACCTGTTTCAATCCATACACCGCCGTACTGGTCGGCTACTGGTAATTGTATAGTCTGGTTTCTTGCACCAGAACATACTGTGTCTAAGACGAACCAATCGCCATTTATGTTGAACTGACCTAGACGACCAATCGTAATGGTAGTGGCTTCTTCTCCGACTACATTTAACCAACCTCTTTTACCACCAGTGGCAGAGTTTATCGTTACAGTACCGCCACCAGCGAATGTCATAACCTCGTTATCAACAAAAGGCGTAGTTATACTTCTCATTTTTATGAAACCAGTTGCGGGGAATGCTGCTGCGGCGGCTGTCGGTGCAACACCATGAGCCGAGAATACACCTAGAAACTCACCAGCACCTGCTACTGAGCCAGTTACATCGTCTGTGCCGACAGTTCCTAATGCTGGTACTGTACCAGTAAACGCATCGTAAGCTATCCACCAAACATCTGTTCCGTCTATTGTGATTGTTCCGCCAGTAGTAGCAGAGGTCGTCATAGCACCAATTACAGCAGCTTGTTGCGACCACCTGTTGTCTGAGTTAATGACTAAAGTGGCGTTAGTGTCTACGGTAATATCTTCACCATTAGCTAGACCAGCTTTACCTGCGTCGTCTAGGTTTCCCGTTGCACTCCATGTCTGGTTAGCCATTAGTAAGTGTATCCAGTTCTAGCAGACCACTGCTTTGTATAGGTTGTTATGTCGTCCGCAAACGTCATTGTTCCTGCCGACTTGTTGTATCGCTTGATTTGCCAAGCTGCGTCAGTGGCTAAGGTGCCAGGTACCGCTTTACCCAAGTAGACAAGATTAGCGTCGGTTGTGGTGTCGTTAAATGATTGGTAATCTGCGGAGCCACCTATGGTGCTGCCATCAGGGTTGGTGACTTTGACGGTGGCTGGGGCTTGGGGCTTCATGCGCACACCGACATCAATGCTAGATAGTTTCTCCGATAGATCCTTTAATAGTTGGTTGGTAGGGGCGGTGTCGGTCTTAGGTATGACGATACCTTTAATAGCTTCATCAAAGGCTTTGGGTAGGTCGGTCTTTAGTATCTTGGCGATTTCACTGTTGTCCACCGTGACATTTGGTGCATCAACATTTACCACTGGTGCGTCAGCTTTGGGGACGTTGACTACTGGGGCTTTCTGAGCCGTCATAGCCTTCTCTAACTTAGAGATAGCGTCTATTACAGGTTTGCTAGTATCGGGGGCTTCTGGGGCCTCCTTAGCGTTCAAGGAGCTTAGTTGCTCCCTCATGTCTACGAGGATAGCGCCGAACTTCTTAGTAGCGTCGTCAGAGCCTTTTTTCTGCTCGTCTAGGGTGCCTAGCATCTCCTGTGAGATGTCAGCAATGTCAGATAGTATCTGAACTTGCTTGTGGGTCGGAGAGTTGGCCTCCCACTTAATAAGTTTAGCTCTTAAATCTTCTGGTAGTTTGGAATAATCTTGGTTCATCAGGCCCACCTTAGCCACTTCTTAAATTCGTCCGTGTTAAAATAATGCTCTTTGCCGTCTATAACTAATACGAACTTGTCCTCTGGTATGTTTGGCCAAGTTCCACCTGGGGGTGTTTTAACCATCTTAGGATCTACGCTCCACATCATAATAGTGCCGTCCGATAAACGGTGCATAACACTGTCTCTTTCAAGCATCTTGGTAAAGCCTGTTTGTCGGCTTTTTCTGCGGTCATCAGCTGCTTTTTCAGCAGCAAACATCTCGTCAGAGGTATGTGTGCCTAATCTCATAAGAGCCTCAGATATTTGTTGGCTATTTGTTTGTTCATATTGTTTGTACCTGATTTTAGTTTACTACTAAAAAAGCCCTCACGCAATTATGAGAGCTTTTATTAGTTGTAGGGCTGTAACTACTTACTAGCTATAGCTTACTGTTAGGTCAAATGCTGTGCCTTCTGCACCGAGAGTGAACACGGCACCAACGCCGTCCCAGTCTAAATGACCAGAATCTTCTGCCTTAGCGATAGCATTGCCAGCTGTACCTTTAACGATAGCAGTAACAGTTATGGCGTGAGCAGCAACAGCGCCAGAAGTCACATCAGGATGAGCTAATGTGCCAACATAGGCTTGTGCAATCGTAGCCGTACCATTGATAGCGCTAGCTAGGTTTGTAAGTGTATCGTCAGCCGTAGCACCGATTTTGATGTCATTGACAGCAAGCATCGTGCTCTTAAAGCGATAAACTCTCTCGTTAGCGCCAGTACCAATAGTGACTGTTTCATCTACTGATGGATTTGTATTATCAGAAGTCAAAACTGCACTAGCAGCGACTGCATCGCCATTAACTATTCTAAGACCGTTATGGAATCTACCTCGGTAGGCAAGCGTACCAGCAGCGGTTGAAGCAGCGATAGTAGCGATTTTAGTACCAGCTTCTTCGGTATTGTCATAGATGGTTATGGCAGCGCCAGCTGGTTTATTCAAAACTATAGCATGCAGATTACCTCTGCCAGTTTTAACTTGAGTTTCAGCAGCCGTAACTATATTTAGTAGGTTTTCGTCATTCATGACTTAGCCCTCCTAAACGTTCTTATCGCCAGATATACCAGCGTTAGTTGTGCGTACTCCTACAGTTGTACCGTCAGCTA
>CAYOVR010000138.1:0-3110 GCA_964407465.1 uncultured Candidatus Saccharibacteria bacterium | reverse complement strand
TTCGTGTTCATGGTGTGCCAAGTATTGCTGCTACAAATGAAATCGACTTGCTCGATATTTCTCCAAAGCAAATTATTTCTGTTACCACTTCGTTAATTCCATTCTTGGAACACGATGATGCTAACCGTGCGTTGATGGGTTCGAACATGCAACGTCAGGCTGTGTCTTGTATCGCTCCTCAAGCCCCAATCGTTGGTACTGGTATGGAAACCAAAGCTGCTCGTGATTCAGGCCAGGTTATTATGTCTGACGATGACGGTGTGGTTGCTTCTGTTCTGGGTGACAAGATTACTGTCCAAGGCGATAACGGTAAGAAGAAAGAATATCCGTTACTTAAATTCGTTCGTACCAACTCTGGTACTTCTATAAACCAGATTCCTCGTGTAGTTCGTGGTCAACGTGTTAAGGCCGGCGAAATGCTTGCTGATGGTACCTCTACTGAACATGGCGAACTCGCTCTTGGGCAAAATGTTGTCGTAGCTTTCATGTCATGGGAAGGTGGTAACTACGAAGATGCTATCTTGTTATCTTCTCGCTTAGTCCAGAAAGATCGTTACACCTCTGTTCACATTGAAGATTTCAAAATGGATGTTCGTGATACTAAACTTGGTGCCGAAATCGTTACTCGCGATATTCCAAACGTTGGTGAAGAAAAATTGAAAGATCTTGATGACCAGGGTGTTATCCGTATCGGTGCACAAGTTAAAGCCGGTGATATCTTAGTCGGTAAAATTACTCCAAAAGGTGAAACAGACTTAACTGCAGAAGAAAAACTTTTGCGAGTTATCTTTGGTGAAAAGTCTCGTGATGTTAAAGATACTTCCTTGACCTTGCCTCACGGTGAGTACGGTAAAGTTGTTAACATCCGTGAATTCAACCGTGATCAGGGCGACAAGTTGCCATCCGGTGTTATTCGTTCTATTCAAGTCTCAGTTGCTGTTCTTCGCAAAATCCAAGTTGGTGACAAAATGGCTGGTCGTCACGGTAACAAGGGTGTTATCTCCAAGATTATTCCAGTAGAAGATATGCCGTTTATGGAAGATGGTACTCCAGTTGATATCATCTTGAACCCACTTGGTATTGTTTCTCGTATGAACCTCGGACAGATCTTGGAAACTCATTTGGGTATTGCGGCGATGCGTCTTGGTTACAAGGTTGCAACTCCAGTGCTCGATGGTATTACTGAAGATCAGATTAAAGTTGAACTTGAAAAAGCCAATCTTCCTACAAACGGAAAAATGACTTTGTATGATGGTAAGACTGGTGAAGCGTTTGACCACGCTGTTACCGTTGGTGTGACTTACATGTTGAAACTCCATCACTTAGTCGACGACAAGATGCACGCTCGTTCTACTGGTCCGTACTCCTTGATTACTCAGCAGCCACTTGGTGGTAAAGCTCAGTTCGGTGGACAGCGTTTTGGTGAAATGGAAGTTTGGGCTCTTGAAGGTTATGGTGCAGCTCACACCTTGCAGGAAATGTTGACTATCAAATCAGATGACGTTGTTGGTCGTAGTAAGACTTACGAAGCTATCGTTAAAGGTGAACCGATTAAGAAGCCAAATGTCCCTGAGTCTTTCCGTGTTTTAGTTAAAGAACTCCAAAGTTTGGGTCTCGATGTTGAACTCATCGGGCCAAACGGGATTATAAGTGCCACAGAAGAAAGCGAGCCGGTAGCTCCTGAAGTAATTCAGGCAGTGGTCGAACCAAGCGGCGCCTCTCTGTTTGATGAACCAATGAAAAAAGAAAAGAAGAAGAAAGATAAACCAAAGAAGTAGTTAAGTCGGAAAAGTTTTGGTTTTCATTCTTCATCTATTAGAAAAAGACTATTATGTTCACACAAACTGAAGATTTTAAGGGAGTAAAGATCAAGCTGGCCAGCCCAGAAACGATTTTGTCATGGTCTCATGGTGAGGTCACCAAACCAGAGACTATTAACTATCGTACTCAACGTCCAGAAAAAGACGGTCTGTTTGATGAAAAGATTTTCGGTCCCATCAAGGACTGGGAATGTTACTGTGGTAAATACAAACGTATTCGCTACAAGAATATCGTTTGTGACAAGTGTGGCGTGGAAGTTACCAAGTCATCTGTGCGTCGCGAACGCATGGGCCACATTCAGTTGTCTGTACCGGTTGCTCACATTTGGTTCTTACGTGGTGTTCCATCACGTTTAGGTTTAATTATGGATCTTGGTGTACAAGAACTTGAAAAGCTCGTCTACTTCGCAGCTTATATTATCACTAGTGTTGATGAAGAAGCTCGCTTAGGTACTCTTGAGCAAATTGAAACTGAATTTAAGGCTAAGAAAAAAGATATCGAGATCCGCTACGAGACTTTGGTCGCCAAAACTCGTACTCAAATGAACAACGATGGTAAAGGCAAAGATGCTGATGTCATCGGTGCACAAATTGATGCTGAAATTACGCGTATCAAAGATGTTTGGGCTAAGGAAGTTGATAACCTTGAGAGTATTCGCGATCAAGCTCGTTCAGAATTGAAGAGCATCAAGAAATTCCAGATTATTTCCGAACTTGATTACCGTGATTTGTCCTTGAAGTATGGTCCAGTGTTTTCCGCTGGTATTGGCGCCGAAGCTTTAAAAGGTTTGCTCGAAGAAGTGAACTTAGAAGAGCTTGCTGCTGATCTTGAAAATGCTGTAAAGAACCTCGAAGGCCAAGCTGCAAAGAAAGCTTTGCGACGTTTGAAGCTGATTCGTTCTTTGATCAACTCTGGTCTACGTCCAGAATGGATGTTGATTACTCAGCTCCCAGTTATTCCACCAGACCTCCGTCCGATGGTTCAGTTGGATGGTGGTCGTTTTGCCGCTTCCGATTTGAATGACTTGTACCGACGTGTTATCAACCGTAACAATCGTTTACGTAAACTTATCGAGATTAAGTCTCCAGAAGTTATTACCCGAAACGAAAAGCGTATGCTTCAGGAAGCTGTCGACGCGTTGATTGATAACTCAATCCGTCACGGTAAAGAAGTTACTGCTTCCACTGTTCAGAAGCGCTAGCTTCGTTCATTGGCAGATATGCTTAAAGGTAAGCAGGGTCGTTTCCGTCAGAACTTGCTTGGTAAGCGTGTCGACTATTCTGGTCGTT
>CAYOVR010000137.1:0-3128 GCA_964407465.1 uncultured Candidatus Saccharibacteria bacterium | reverse complement strand
CTTGCCGGCCAGCGTGGCCAGGGCTTGCTGCTCGGCTTTGTCGTCGACGGTGACGGTGAAGGTGCTCATGACGGGCCTCCGAGGGTTGATGTTTCAGGCGCCACGGGCTACACTGAAGCATCGATTGCCGCCGCACAGGCTACCGGAAGTGGCGTCCAAAGGAGCGGCACGTTGCCCCACGATGATCCGGCGTCGTGGGGTTTTCATTTGCGGAAGAGAAGGAAGCCATCGCGCTGCTTTTCCATGTAACGACGGCGCGAAGCCAGCCCCCGGTCGGCATTGGCTACCATCGCCGTGGATCCCGTCCAGCCATCCTTTCCGAACTCGAATACGGATACCCCGTACTGCGATTGGGCGCCCGCGCCGCCATCTATTTCAAAGCCCCGCAGGTAACGGCGCTTCAATAGCTGCGTCCCAGGATTGTCGCGCGACGGTTCCCAGCGCAGCCATATCTCGTCCGGGTTTTGGATGGCACTGGCCAGAAGACGCATATAAGGCCCCCGCCCATCCTGGTCCGCCTTCCAGTTTCCCGCGCCATCCTGGAACAGCGCCTCGTCGATCACCAGCGCGCCATCCTTGACGTCCTTGAACACCACCGGCTTGCCTGGCGCCGCGCCGAACTCAGCGAGGAAGGCGCGGGCGTAGTCCTCTGGCGGCAGGCCGTCGGGCAGCAGGCGCGAGGCCGGCACGCGTGTCGACGCCGGCAGATCGGGCAACTGCACGCCGGGGGCGAAGCTCCGCGGCAGGTTGGAAAGCGGTGGTGGGATGAAGGGCTTGAGGCCAGCCTCGCCGGGGTTGTAATCCCAGCCGCGATCCGCCCAGAGCGTCTGGCGGCCGCTCTCATAACGAGCGTCGGGGATCGAGATGCCGCGCTGGACGGCGGTGTCGCCGTCCCATTTGCCGGTGCGCGCATCGACCAGCGGATCGTGCTGCCGGTATTCGATGCGGGCATCCTTTTCGGCCTTGAGGCCGCGTTTCCGCATCTCGTGGGCGTCGAGGTTGCGGATTCTGCAGCGGCAATTGAAGCCGTTCGGCGGTGCGATCACCTGCCAGGCCGCGCTGTCGAAGCGGAACACCTTGCCGTTGAAGCGCGCATGGCTGGGCCGGGTGCGGCCGTCCATCACGGCGATGTACTGCACGTACGGGGCTTCCTTGGCTTCGGCGGCGAATTGTTGCCAGCGGCCGGCCATGTAGGCGGATTGCAGGTTGGTGCGATAGATGGTCGAGAGGCGGCGCGGACTGCCCTCCTGGACGACTTCGGCCTGGCCGTCGGCGCCGACGACGATCTTCTTGCCCCACCAGCCCTTTTGTTGCAGCAGTGCGCCCATGCGCTTCTGAAACCAGGCTTCGGTGTCGCCGGCGGCCAGCGCCTGGCTGATGCCGTCGCGGATGTCCTGCAGGATGTCGAGGCGCGCCAGCTTGGCGACGGTGAAGGCGCGGCTATGGGCGTCCTGCCACTGGTCGTGCCAGTTCCAGGTGAGCGCCAGGCCTTTGGCCTCGAAGAACTTCACCGCCGCCTCGGGCGGCTGGTTCATCAGCGCGGCGAGTTCGGCCGGCGTTACCGGATCAGCCACCGCCCCGCTCCAACTGGGCGGAGTAACGCCCGTGCAGTTCGGCGACGAAGATCGCGCGGGCCAGCAGATCGGTCAGCGCGGCATCATCCATGCGCGGATACCACTCGGCGATTTCGGCGATCAGGTCTTCGGGCGGGCGCCCGGCCGCCAGGGCCTCAAGGATGGGGGCGAGCACGGCGCCGAGCACGGCGGCGCCGGGATCGGGGAGCGCGTCGAGCGCGGATTGGTCGGGGAACTCGGCGAGCGGCGCATGGGCTGCCAGCGCTGCCATCGCGGCTGATTGCTGGGGGTCGTCACCGGCTTGCTCGTTGTCGACAACAGGCTGAGGCGTTGCAGCCGACAACGTCGCCTCGCCCTTGGCCGGTACCGGGATCCGCAGCCGCTCATGCACCCAAGAAACCGGGATCGTCGTCATGCCGGCCTGCAGCAGCTTGGGAAGTGCATCGGCGTAGGCCATCAGGTCCTCGGCTTCGCCGCAGTCGAACACCAGGCGCGGGCACCTGGCCAGCGACTGGATGCCGCCACGGTTCAGCGCCAGCAACGGGTAGAGTAGATCGCGCGTGACGGTGCCGGCGATCTGCTTGGCGTCGGCGTTGCGGATATCGTGGCGCACCTCGGCATGCAGATCGGCCACGCCGCTGCCCATGCCGGTCGCCTTCGCCTCGGCGGACAGCACCTGGCCGAGGATGGCCTTGCTTTGCGCGCCTTCCGCCCATGCGACCATAGCCAGGTGCGGGGTGCCGCTGCCGTCAGCGGCCACCTTGGCAATCTCGATGCTCATTTCCGCCGGCATGATGGCGCGGGCGTCGTGGCCCAGGGCCGTCACGGCGCGCATCAGGCTGCTGCGCTCATCCGGGCTGGCCCCGGCGTAGTACTTGCCAATAACGATGGGCAAACCGTAGGTTTCCAGGAACTCGGCGAAGTCGCCGATGCCGTAAGCCTTGTACAGGAAGGGCCAGACCAGCGCGCGATACAGCCCCATGCGCCCCAGGTAGCCGGTCTTCGCCTTGCCGTGGGTATGCAGCACCCAGCCGAACGGGATCAACGGCGCGCCGTCGGCGCTCATGTCGTCGCGCAGGCGAAGCTCGCGGCGCCTCTGGTCGAGCTTGAACCACTCCTGCGGGCGCGGGTGGAAGGCCGGCAGCCAATTACCGTCCTGCTGGCGCCACTCCAGTTCGGTCGCCGCGAAGCCGTGGCCAACCCCATCCATCATCGCCAGCAGCAGATCCTCGAAGGGGTCGACGGCGTCCTGCAGCACTTCCTTGAGCCACTCGGCGCCGGCTTTTTCGGCGGCGTTGGCGTTGCGCGGCGGCACGATGTCCCAGTCCAGATCCATTACCGCCAGCTTGCGCTTGCCCATCTCGCAGAGCATGTGAGCGTCGCGCTCTTCCATGTCCGCGAACAGCCGGTGCTGCGCCAGCAGGTCGCCATCGTCGGCCGCGCGCAGCGTGCGGGCCAGGCGCGCCGGCGTCAGGCCGGACAGCATAGGGGTCAGGTAGCGATTCTCCAGCGCCACGACGCGGCTGGTCTGCGGCTCCTTGAGCGCCGCCTTGT
>CAYOVR010000136.1:0-3162 GCA_964407465.1 uncultured Candidatus Saccharibacteria bacterium | reverse complement strand
ATTGCGCGGCGGGATAGGCCGCGGGGAGGTTTCTAGGCATGGCAGAGATTCACGTTCGTCAAGGCGCGGCAGGCGCGGGCGGCAGTGTGCCGACGCTGGCCGCGGCGGGCGCGCTGGTCAAGGCGGGTGATACGGTCGTCATCCATGAGGGGGTCTATGCGGCGCTGGCCGCGCCGGTGGATACGCACTGGAAAGCGTCTGAGGGAGAAGCCGTCACGATTGATGGCGGTTGGAAGGGCAAGCGCATGGCCGACGATAGCGGCCCGCCCGCCGTGTCGCTGAAAGCGGGAGCGACGTTGGAAGGGGTCACCATCCGCAACTCGCTAGGCTCTGGTGTCGTCTTGAATGACAACGCCGCGCTCATTAACTGCCGGGTGGAGCGCAGTTACGGCAACGGGGTCACGCTCTGGAAGGTGAAGGCGGCGCGGGTCGAAAAGTGCGTCATCTCTGAGGCATGTATCCGCTTCACTGTCGGCGGCCACCAGGGCGGCGCGTCGGTCGCCATTGTCGATAGCGAAGATTGCGTAGTGACCGGGAATACCATCTGCTACGGTTACGGTGAAGGGGTGGACGTGGGTCGAGGTAGCAAGCGCATCCGGGTGTGGGGCAACATCATCTTCGACCATCAGCACGTCCACCTGTACTTCGTTCGCAGTCAGGAATCGGTTGCCGAGGGCAACATCGTCTTCCACACTGGCCATGAGCGATTCTTGACCCGCAACGGCCGTGTACCCGGTGGCATTGTGTTCGGTGACGAGAACACAGAGAAGATGCGGACGTTCCCGCCGATGCGGGCCAATGTCGTGCGCGGCAACCTGGTAGTCAACATGGGCGGCTGCCTGGCCGCCCGCAACAACGACCCAGACACGCACAAGGATGATAGTCCCTACGATACCAGTCTGGACGCCGATACGGTCATCGAAGGAAACACGTTCGTGGCCGGGCCAATGACCGATGACGCGGTGCTCATTGTCCCCAACTACCAGGGGCGGCCGCACGGCCCGGCGCGGTTCCGGCGCAACGTGGTCATTGGCCCGGCCACCGCGCCGACAGCGTTTCGCTATGAGGCCAACGCCTGGCAACCCCTTCCGGCGGCCAGCCTGCGCTCTGGGAGCGACGTGGCCGCCGAGTTGGTCAACGCGGCCGCGTCGGGTAAGCTGGCAAATCAGTATCCCGCGGTGGGGCACAACCTGTCATTGGATGACTACCGCCCCCGCCCCGGCAGTGTCATTGCCCTGGGCAACATCGGCGCGTTGGGGCCGGAAGGGCCGGAGCCGCCCGTTGAGCCGCCCCCTCCCCCACCGCCTGACCCTGAGCCAGAGCCGCTTGACCGGGCTGCGCTGCTAGAGCGCGTCGCCGCCGCGGCTGAACAACTGGCCGTGATTCACATGGCGACAGAGGCGGCGATTGATGAGGTCGCCGCGCTGCTGGGAATGTTGGCAGAGGAACCGGCCGCCTAGTGCGGCACTATCGGCCCGAACGGGCAAGGACATGTGAGACATGAGTAACGAATCGAAGTGGTTGACCGCTATTGGCGGGATTGTGGCCGCCGTTGTGCCCCTGCTGATCGCCTACGGTCTGCTGACGGCCGAACAAGGCGATCTGTGGCAATCGCTGGTCATGGCGATTGCGGCGCTGATTGTGCCGATTGTCGTTGGCAGCGTGGTCAAGAACTACAACGACAATGAGGCCGCGTTGCGCGTGACTGAAATGGAGTTGACGCAGGCCCGCCTCATGGCCGGGCGCGAGTAGGGAATCCCGGCGCGGCCCCCACCGCGCCGCTTCCACGGCCGCCGGGCGGGTTCCTCCTCCCAACGCCCGGCGGCCGTTATTCTGGTGTTACTACCTACCCCGTAGGCATTGCGCCCGTCTCAGGCCATTCTAGGGGCCTCTGAGGGCATTTAGAACGGGTGTGCATATGAATGATGACCGATGGCAAGTGATAACGGGCGATTGTCTGGAAGTGCTGCGCGGCATGGACGCGGGTAGTGTGGATGCGGTGATTACTTCACCTCCCTACAACATAGGCAAGAACTACCGTGGCAACAAAGACAATCGGCCCGATTATATAGATTGGTTGGTGGGTATCTTGCACCAATCGGCCAGAGTTACGAATGATTGCATCTGGATCAACCTGGGATACAGAAAAACGGCGGCGGGTAACGTGCCTATTGCTTTCGAGGTATGGAATCGAGTGGGCCTATACCTGATGCAATCTATCAAATGGGAATATGGCGCGGGGTTGGCCTATCGCAGCAGATTCAATCACCGAACCGAAGACTGGTTATGGCTGGTAAAAGACCCGAATAGCTACACGTTTAATCCTGATGACATTAGAGATGTTTCTCTAACGAAATACTCCAACGATAAACGTAACAACCCGAACGGAAAGTTACCCGGTGACGTGTGGTATTTCCCGCATGTGGCGGGGACTTTCGCAGAAAGAGAACATCATCCGGCGCAATATCCGCTACCGATGATTGAACGAATAGTGAAGGCGGCGACCAATCCCGGCGATCTAATCCTAGACCCCTTCTGCGGCTCTGGCACTACCGGCGTAGCGTGCGTCCAGACGGGCCGCCGCTTTATCGGGATTGAGATTGACCCAAGCTATGCCGACATCGCCCGCGCCCGGATAGCGAAGGCGGCCGAACAGGCGCGGCAGGAGGCGTTGCCCCTATGATGACTGACCATGAGTTAGCCATGCTCGCGGCCATCAACGCCGCCCGCGTCGAGCGCGGCCTGCCGCCGCTGCGCCATGACGCCCGCCTAGCCAGCGCCGCCTACGGTCATGCCGTTGACCTTAGTCGCCATCCGGGCCTGCTGCATACCGGCAGCGACGGCAGTACCATCCTGGAGCGCATTCTACGCGCCGGATACAACGCCTCATGGCACTATGAGGTCGTCGGCTGGGGCTATCAGGGCGAGATATGGCCGATGCTCAACTGGTGGCTGGGTAGCCCTTCGCACGCGGCAATCATCCTCGATACGAACGTCACTGACATTGGCGTGGGCTACGTCTACGCGCCGGGCGCGGTTTGGGGCCACTACTGGGTAGTGGACTTTGCCGCGGGCGATAGCGCACCGGCGCGGCCGTATGGGGTGTATGTGCCCGGCATGTTGGGCTAGGCACGAAAAAGCCCCGGCGGGTGGGGCCGGGGC
>CAYOVR010000135.1:0-3181 GCA_964407465.1 uncultured Candidatus Saccharibacteria bacterium | reverse complement strand
GCTGCCGGTCTGCAATCGAGCACGACGCCGAGTGGATCGCGAAGTTCGTTGCGTCCGGTCGGTCAGTGCCCACGGATGTGTTCGGCGGTGCCGCATGACCCTCGTTCCTGTTGATGCGACCAACGAGGTCGCCGTCACCTCCTACTTGCAGCGGGCTCGCGACTGGCTGACCCGTGCCGTGGACGAGACCGGCCCCGAGCAGATCGCCGCCGCGAAGGCCGAGATCGCAACGGCTGCTGAGGCGACGAAGCAGCTCGGGCTGTCGAAGGAGATCCAGCTCGACGCGCAGGAGATGGTCCGCCGCGCTGAGTACGCGCTCGGCAAGGCGATCCGCAAGGGACAGAAGGAGGGGACCATCGAGACGTTGCGTGACGCTCGCTCTCGGGCGGGCAGAATCAGCACGGGCCGACACCCCGATATCAACACGGTGTCAAAGCGACCTCTGTCGGAGTTCGCCAGCCGCGATGACCTGATCGGCAATGGGGCTGGCATCGCCCACCTCAGCGATGGGGTCGACGCACCGGAGTTTGACGCCGCCCTAGCGCAGGCAAAGGCCGAGGGCAACGTCTCGCGCGCCAACGTGGTCCGCAAGCTCAAGGGACAGAACCAGGACGCCCCCGCGACCCGCGAGCAACGCGCCGACGTCATCGAAGACCTCGCCGCCCAGGGCTACACCTCGCGCCAGATGGCCGAGCGCGTCGGCGTCCGCGATGACCGAGTCCGCGACATCGCTCGTGAGTACGGCATCGACATTCCGGCTGACCGAACGATCGGCAAGCAGCGCCGCATCGATCACACGGCGGCCGTCGAGTCCGCCGTGACCGAGCTGGACAACTGGGCCAGCTCCCTATCCGTCATCGACTTCTCCGAGGTCGATGCCACGGAGGCGACCGAATGGGTCGTCTCCCTGACCAACTCACTCACTGAACTTCGCCGGTTCATCAAGCAGATCAAGGAGACGACCCATGTCTGACCCCAAGGTTACCCCCAAGCCCGGCCCGAAGATCGAGCGCACCGCCCGCCTTCGGTGGATTCCTCTCAACCGCGTCGCCGTCAGCGACATTGCACAACGCGATGTCAAGCCCGCCCGAGTCGACTACCTCGTCGCGCACTTCGATGCCGAGCAGATCGGGACGCCCGTCGTGAACGAGCGGGGCGGCAAGTTCTTCGTGATCGACGGCCAGCACCGCATGGCTGCCCTCCGGGAGCGCGCCGTCCGCGTCGAGGGGCGCGACCTCCGCGAGGTCTTCGGCGACAGCCATCAGGTGCAGTGCTGGACCTACGTCGGCCTCAGCGAGCAGGAGGAAGCCGAGAAGTTCCTGCAGATCAACGACGTCCTCTCCGTATCGGCGATGGACAAGTACCAGATCGGTGTCGAGGCGGGTCGCGAGATTGAGGCCGACATCGACCGAATCGTCCGCGCGTGCGGCATGGTCGTCAGCCGCCAGGCGGTCGAGGGTGGCATCGGAGCGGTTGGCACCCTGCGCCGGGTCTACGCCCGCAGCGGCCCCGGCACGCTCGGCCGCACCCTGCGGATGATCGACTCCGCGTTCGGCTCGGCTGGGCTCGAGGCGTCGGTCATCGACGGGATCGGAATGCTCTGCGGTCGCTACAACGGCGAACTGCAAGACGAACTGGCGGTCGTGAAGCTGCGGAACACCCGAGGTGGCGTTAAGGGCCTGCTGGGCAAGGCTGCGGTTCTCAAGGAGCGCACCCGCCAGCCGTTCAACCAGTGCGTCGCCGCCGCTGCCGTCGACATCATCAACTCCGGCAAGGGCGGGAAGAAGATCCCCGGCTGGTGGCGGGAGGCCGCATGACCGCCCCCCTCGCAGCCGCCGTCATCGTCGCGGCCCTCGTCACCTTCGCCGCGCTCCTCGTGTGGGAGCGCCGACCACCCCCCTGACCCCTGCCGCCGCGCAGCAGGCCCATAGGCCCGCCGGCGTCAGGCGCGAGCCGGGCTCGGAACCCGAGACCGGGCCCGGCTCGCACACCACGACCAAGAGAACAGAGCCAGCGCACCCCGTGACAGGTGATCGCGCTGGCTCCGACAGAGAGAAGGATACCGATGGACACGCTCGCCACGGACATCGCGCACCGCCTCCGGGTTGCTGCCGACTGGCTCGACGCTCACCCTGACCTCACGCCGGTTGGCGTCAGCGCCTCCGACTACAGCGCGACAATCCACTTCCGCGACGTCGCCGAGGACGAGTGCGCCAAGCTCATGGCGCTCGTCGACCCGCTCCGGCGCTTCGACTACACCTACGACGAGGGCGCCTGGTCGCGCATCTGCGGCGGCCAGGTCTACAACGCCGACGTCACGCTGAACGTGGCGGTGCCGCGATGCCCCGCCCCCGCCTCACCGACCGCATCCACGCGACCACCTGGACCACCAGCGACCACGTCGAGTCCATCGCGTTCGCTGGCGGCTACCCCGTGGAGGTCGGCACCGACAGCGGCGGCGACTACGCGGCGGTGGTCACGCGGGAGGGCGTGGAGTTCAAGGGGCGGCTGGGGGCTGTCCGATGATCCCCTTCGCTGCCCTGTGCGCCGTCCTCTGGTTCGCCGCCCTCGCCGTGATCTGGATCTCCGAAGCCCACGAGCGCCGGGCCCTCGAGGTTCTCGCGCTCCTCGACACCGAAGCCGCCGACTGGGACGAGCCATCCCGCGCCGACGTCGAGGCCCGGTTCCACACCTTCGACGCCCCCACGCTGGCCGACGCACTCGGGATCACCGACGCCGAGGACTACTCGTGGGACGCGAGCCGCCTGCCGCTGTCACAGTCCCCGGTCGCCCAACGCATCCGCGAGCAGATCGCTGAGAACGAGTGCCGCCGGTTCCGGGCTGAGCTTGATGGGTGGGGCGGTGACGTCGCGTGAGTGAGCACACCACCGAGATAGCGCGTACCTGCTGCGGGCGCTGCGGCGCCTACCGCGACCTGCACCCGACGCGCTGGTGCGAGAAGTCCCGGCGCTCGTTCTGGTGGGACGAGCACTATCTCTGGCGGCACATCGCCGCGTGGCTGTGGCTGCGCCTGAACGACCGCCAGCGCATGAATCTGGTGCATCGCTACTGGTCACGCCACAAGCACCTCTGCTGGTGCGAGTTCGTGGACGCCGCCCTGCTTGACGACAAGCGCGACGACTACGAGGACGACCTGTGCGACGTGCCGCTGCCCTTCGGG
>CAYOVR010000134.1:0-3313 GCA_964407465.1 uncultured Candidatus Saccharibacteria bacterium | reverse complement strand
TGACAGTTACAACTTGTACCCAGCTACTGTCACCAATGCACTTTCGCAGGCAACAAGCTATACCTATGATTATTCCTCAGGACAAGTTAAGCAGGTAACAGATCCGAATACTAGAGTATATCAGAGCGTGTATGATGGCTTAGATCGCGTCGTTACAGTGAAACAACCAGATCTCACAACACCATCAACATTAGTTACAAAAAGCGCATTCACTTATACCGATACTTCAGGTGCGGTTAAAGTTCAGCAAACTGATAGCTTGGATGGTTCAACAACCGTTGATACCTACACTTACTTTGATGGACTCAATCGGCCAATCCAAGTGCGTAAGGAAATGGAAGACAGTAACACCTATGCAGTAACCGATACTGTATACAACAATATTGGAAAGGTTCATAAAGAATCTATTCCGTATTCTTCAACAGGAACTGCAAAAACTTCAGCAACAACTACTTCCAATCAGTTAACTACATACTCTTACGATCCGATGATGCGCGTTACAAGCGTGGTAAACGCAATCGGCACAATTAGTAGTGCTTATGACGATTGGAAAACTACTGTTACAGATGCCCGTAGCAAAGTTAAAGATCTGTACAACGATGCTCGTGGTAATTTGGTTCAGGTTGATGAGCATAATTCAGGCAGTACTTACACTACAGCATATGAGTACAATGGCAATAATAACCTGACAAAGATTACGGAT
The DNA here is from genome assembly GCA_964407465.1 of uncultured Candidatus Saccharibacteria bacterium. Lineage (GTDB taxonomy): Bacteria > Patescibacteriota > Doudnabacteria > UBA920 > UBA920 > JADZEH01. The sequence continues at coordinate 2,610 of CAYOVR010000134.1, read as the reverse complement.
GCGTTAAGCAATATTCGCAACTTCACTTATGATGGTTTAGGCAGACGTTTAACTGCTCAAGACTTACACGCTTCTGCAGACGCGACATTCGGTTCATGGGCTTACACTTATGACGACAGTGGTAACTTGTCATCTGTAGTCGATCCTAAGAGCCAGACGATCAACTACACCTATGATGACTTAAATCGTCAGTTAACTGAAGACTATACAGGCCAAGGTGGAACCGAAGTAACTTATGCCTATGACTCCGGAACAGATGGAGTTGGTAGATTAACTTCGGTTACAGCAGCCGCTGCGAACACAACCAATGCTTACGATGCCAACGGTAATCTTAAGCAGCAAGTAAAGACTATCAACTCAACTGGTTATCAGACCGACTTTACGTTTGATCGACAAGGAAATCAGTTAGAGATTACAAGTCCAGACAGTTCAAAAATTAAATACACTTACAATACAGCTGGACAGCTAGAAACGGTTCAGCGTAAGGAATCAACAGATGGTTCGTTCATCAACGTGGTGACCGACTTCGATTATGGCGCTCACGGCAAAACCACGTACCAGGCATTTCAAAATGGTGCGCAGACAACCAGCACGTTTGATTCAACTAAGTTATATCGCTTAAGCAACAAGACCACTACAATCACGGGTGGCTCGAAGATGCAGGACTTAACTTACACCTATGACGCGAACAGTAACATTACAAGAATAGTTGATGCTTCAAACACAAACTCTTCAAAAACCGTAGACTATACTTACGATGATTTGAACAGGTTATTATCTGCAATAGCAACAAGTGTTGCTTCGGGACAATCAACTTACACTCATAGTTATACCTATGATGCCATTGGTAATATTCTCACCAGAACAGATGGAGCAGGGACTTACACTTATGCCGGTAGCTCTGGTGGTAGTTATGCTAACCCACACGCTGTAACAAGCATCGGTTCTATTAACTACACTTACGACAACAATGGGAACATGTTAACTGAAACCAGCGGGCTTTCTAATTCGTGGGATTACAATAATCGATTAACTCAAGTGGTTAAGGGTGGCGTGACTTCGACTTATGCGTACGATCAAAGTGGCCAGAGAGTTAAATTAGCCAACGGCACAACCACAACTTACTATCCAAGCGGTTTCTACAACACTGATGGAACCAATATCATAAAACACATCACCACTCCAGGAGGGGAGACTGTTGCTACTGTTAAAGGTAGTGGTGGTTCTGCTGCAATATACTCGGTTCACGCTGATCATCTCACTGGGTCTAATGCAGTAACCAACAGTGGTGGTACACTAGAAGAGTTGATGGACTACTTCCCATTCGGTAATGTCCGATTGGACCAGAAAGCCGGAAGCTTCAATGAACAGCGTAAATATGCAGGTTCAGAGCTAGACGCTGATAGTGGCTTGAATTATATGCAAGCTAGGTATTATAATTCTGGTATAGGCAGATTTGTGAGCCAGGATTCAGCGTTTATAACGGCAGGGTTTGACCTCTCGGATCCTCAAAGCATGAATTCTTATACCTACGCTAGAAACAATCCAATACGTTTGATTGATCCAGATGGACAATGGTTCATGGATGTAGTTAAGAGCGTAGCTGGTTATGGAGTGGGTTTCGCTCAGGGTTTTACTAGAACAACTTACAATACCGTTGTCCATCCTGTCGCAACCGTTAAAGCAATAGGTAGTACTTATGTAGGGGGCGCAAAAGCTGGGCACAGCTTAGGTAGAGACTTATTGACTAATCCACGAGCGACAGTTGGTGATGTTTCAAATGGCATAAGTTTAAGCTATAATGGGTTTGAAAGTAAGTCTTCTTACGAACAAGGTAAAAGTGTAGGTAATGTATTTGGCTCTGTTGATGCCGGTGTGGCCATAGGTGGCGCAGGTAGAGCTTTGGCAAGAGCAGTGATACCACAAGGTATCGCCGAGGTTTCTCCTATACTAAAGGGCGACTCAATCAAGTATATTAATACTCCAGCAAATATTGTTGAAGATCACGCGTTGGGAAAACATATATGGGGTGGCCAATCTGGATTTGGTAATATTATTCAAACACCAGAACAAGCTACTAGTTATGTGCAAGGAGTTATGAACAATCCTAGTTCAGTATTTAGAACACCGAGAGGTAATCTTATTTACGACGGACGATTAGGTGGAAGTATATTTGATACTAAAACGAATCCAACATTTTTCCAGTCAAGCAAAAGTTATTATTTAAACCAAGTGAGAAAGTCAATCAAGCAAAATCTAAAATAACGTATGACTCAAATTACTAACAAAACAGATTATTTAGAAGATGCATTGGTTAATATGAATGGTCCAGTTAGCTCAGATATAAGAAGAACTGCTAAGTTCTCCGATCAAGAATACCAAGAGTTACTAAATGAGCTATATAAAAATAATTCTAAACATCAGTTTACTGAGACAGAAAAACAAATAGCGATGGATGCGTTACGAATTTGTTTGGAAGGAATTTCAGATTATGAATTTGAAAGCATAACTGGAAAGAAAAAAATGAACTTTTTGGATCTATTTGGGCAGCTACAAAGAGAATGGGATATGAATCATCTGAAGTTAAAAAGAGAAAGTTACGATTCAGAT
>CAYOVR010000133.1:0-3355 GCA_964407465.1 uncultured Candidatus Saccharibacteria bacterium | reverse complement strand
TCTGGTGCTAATCGTTTTACATATCCAGATTTTGTGATAGTAACAATGACGCTACCTTCTGGAATTAAGTCTTCTGCAGCAAATGTGCCAACAGGGCTGGCCACAATTTGAGTGCGACGTTCATCGCCATATTTTTCTTTGAGTTCTAAGACTTCAGTTTTGATAATCCCTAAAATTCTCTTTGGCGATTTGATGATAGCTTCAAGTTCAGCAATAAGTTTTAACTTTTCTGCGAGTTCATCTTCAATTTTCTTACGTTCCAAACCAGCTAAGGTTTGCAAGCGCATTTCAAGAATGGCCGCGGTCTGGAGTTCGGATAACTTAAACTTCTTGATTAAGTTGTTAAACGCTTCTTCCTTAGTTGGACTCTTCTTGATGGTCTGAATAACTTCATCAATGTGGTCTAAAGCTTTTTTTAACCCTTCTAAGATGTGAGCGCGCTCTAAAGCTTTCTTAAGTTCGTATTCAGTACGTCGTTTTACAACAACCTGGCGATGCTCAATGTATTTTTCAAGAAAAGTTTTTAAGTTTAGAACGTGTGGTTCAATTCCATCAACCAACGCCAACATGTTCATGTGGAATTTTTCTTGGAGCTGGGTATATGAAAAGAGCTGATTGAGAATTTTATTAGCTAGTGCTTCTTTTTTCAAATCAACGACAATGCGAACACCGTCTTTATCACTTTCATCACGAACATCTTTGATGCCTTCAAGTTTTTTGTCACGGACAAGTTCAGCAATTCGCTCTAAGAGAGTAGCTTTGTTTACGCGATAAGGAATTTCAGTAATTAAAATTTGATAGTTACCAGTGCGACCTTCGACAATTTCAGTTTTCCCGCGCATGACAATTCCGCCTTTGCCAGTGGCGTAAGCAGCTTTAATAGCAGCAGTGTCATAAATAATTCCGCCAGTTGGAAAGTCTGGGCCTTTGATGACTTGAGTGAGGTCTTCGCTGGTTGCTTCAGGATCATCAATGATCATGGTGATAGCATCTACGATTTCACTGAGGTTGTGCGGTGGAATATCGGTGGCCATACCAACGGCAATACCTAAACTACCGATCAATAGAGCGTTTGGCAGTTTGGCTGGTAAGACTTTTGGTTCTTTTCTGGTAGAGTCGTAGTTGTCTCCCCAATCAACGGTTTCTTTGTCTAAGTCGAACAACAGCTCTTCAGCTAAAGAGCTCATGCGGGCTTCGGTGTAACGCATGGCAGCCGCACCATCACCGTCCATCGAGCCGAAGTTCCCCTGACCATCAATTAACGGATAGCGCATCGCAAACTCTTGAGCCATGTGAACCATAGACTGGTACACGGCTTGGTCGCCATGAGGATGATATTTACCAAGAACTTCACCAACCACGAGCGCGGATTTACGATGTTTGACGTTGTGGCGCAAACCAAGTTCGTGCATGGCGTATAGAATACGACGATGCACTGGTTTCAAACCATCGCGGACATCTGGTAAAGCACGCTGGACGATAACACTCATTGCATAGTCGAGGTACGACTCTTGCATTTCGGTCTCGATGTCGCGCTGCTTGATCATCCCTATGTTGTTGTCTATTTCTGCTGATGAATCTTTTGGCATTCTAGTAAAAGTTAGTTATTGGGATTGATATTCTTAAAGTTTGTAGAAGCGTCTCTAAGTCCTTGGTTCAAGCTTTTAAACAAGCGAAGATCTTTTTCAGCGTCGTTATCTAGTCCGCCAACAATTGCCCATATGACTAAGAGGACGAAAGCAACTACTCCGCAAATTATCCAGATAATTTTTATTTTTTCGGGCGCAGGTTTTTGGCGCACCTTTTCTATCCAGCTCATAATTTTATCGTAATGGTTCTAAAGTAATCACTCTCACATCTTCAGTAGCTAAATCTTTTTTCTTGATAATCAGTTTTTCCATCGGTTCAGACTTGCCACCCATCTCTTTGATGAACTTGTCTATCGGATTGGAATCTAAAGATAGTCCAGGAATTTTATAGTGAGAAGGAATAACTATTTTTGGTTCAACTTGGTTAACAATTTTGCTGGCTGTAGTGGCATCGAGCACATCTTCTCCACCGACTGGCAAAATGAGGATATCGATTTCACCAAGAGCTTCTAGTTCTTCTTCACTCATGCTGAATTCTTTGACATGGGTGAGGTTGAGGGTTTTAACGTCTTCGGTTTCAATGAGGAACACGGTTACGTAGTGACCGTCACTTTGTTTTAGAGGAATACCGGTTACGGTGACGCCTTTATAGTCGTACTCTCCTGGGTCGTTCATGATGAACGGTTCACCAGATAAGCCACTAGTGGCTGAGTACAAAGGGTTGTTCTTTTCGGCGAGGATTATGATATCGGCGTTTCCACGGGGTGGGGTGAGGCCGGATTTCTTATCAAAAGGGTCAGTGACGACCGTAGTTTCTTTGCCAATAAATTTGAAGCTAGAAAGGCCGAAATAATGGATTTGCATGGGGCTCAATATTCAATAATTACTATGTAATTATAGCGGTTTTTTCCTACTTTCGCAATGGATTTTAGGCTTGCCAAACCCTTTGAAATCCCCTATAATACCGGTACTTATTTGGCGCACAGTGCTTACATATATAAAATCATTAATCCCCCAGATAAGTCGTTAGCAAGCACTGTTTTAAGCATTAATAATCTACATATCGTACTCTAGGAATTTCAACGCCGAGTCGTTGTTTTATTTTTATACAGAGCGGTATGTACTCCCTAATGCACGAAAGTTTTATAATAGTATGTCAGAAGAACAAGTAGCTACTCCTTCTACAGACGTTAGCAACGCTCAGACAATGTCTGATTTGCTAAGCGGTGGTGTAGAAATCAAAGTAGCAAAACCCGGTGACATGGTTGAGGGTACTCTGTTGTCAGTTGGTAAGAACGAAGTTTATATCGATCTTCATGGTTACGGTGTTGGTGTAGTTCGTGGTCGTGAGCTTTATGATGACCAAGCAACTCTCGCTTCCCTTAAGGTTGGCGATCCAATCACTGCCTCTGTTGTTGATTCAGAAAACAAAGATGGTAATGTCGAGTTGTCCTTACGTCAAGCTGGCCAAGAACGTGTTTGGCAGACCCTTAAGACTTACATGGATGACAAAGAAGTTGTCAGCACCAAGATTTTGGCTGCTAACAAAGGTGGTTTGATGGTTGAGATTAATAACGTACTTGGTTTCTTGCCGGTATCTCAGTTATCACTCGAACATTATCCGCGTGTTGAAGAAGGTGACAAGAACAAAATTCTTTCTCTTCTTAATGGATATGTTGGACAGATGTTTGCAGTTCAAGTTATCACAGCAGATAGCAACGAAGAAAAACTTATCGTCTCTGAAAAAGCTGTCTTTGAAAAAGAGA
>CAYOVR010000132.1:0-3371 GCA_964407465.1 uncultured Candidatus Saccharibacteria bacterium | reverse complement strand
AAAGGCATCTGTGTTTTGGGATAAGAATATTCTGATGTCTTGGATGAATATGTATATTGACGCATGTTCGTCTGCTCTATACAATTATATCTTTTCGATAACTGAAGGATCAGAAAAGACAAAGGAACGGGAAGCCACAAAGGCATCAAAATCTTTTGAGGAGAAATTTAAGTGATTGAAGTTCATTTAACAGTGACGCCTAATGTTATTGAAGAGCATTCAGATTGGATTAAGACGAATGGTTGGAAGCCGGTTACCGTTGTTGGTGACAATCTGAATGATGTGATGCTTTCAAAAAGATTTTCGTTTGATGAATTCATTCGAATTGATGGGTTTTCATTACCATTTGATGTGATTCGATTTAAATTTGAATCATCTTTAGATGAACCAGAAGTGCCTAATATGGCACAGAATGGTTGTTATTTTGAATCTCATATTGAATATATTTGTAACTCTGTAAAATATGAATATTTAAAAAAGTATATTTCAATTAGGGGTGTTCTTGCTCATCTATCTAAGAATAAATTTAAAGTTATTGATGACATCCATTGGAGTCAAATGGTAACTATTCGAGCCAATTCTGCATATGACTTGGGCAGAAAGGTTGATGAGTTTCGTTATGGAGTAAGAGATGAATATGGGCTGAATCCCGAGAAGATTCAGTCTGAATATGTGTTTTTTGATTCAAACAAATCTCACGACGATAGATGGACAGAAAAAGATACCAAATATGGAAATAAATTATCTGATGAGAGTTTTAGAAAGGGGTTTACATATAATTTCTTGACAAATTGAAATGTCATATAATGAAACAGTTAATAGAGGATACTAAGATGTTTAATATTGGTGACGTGGTAAAAATTAAGGATGAATTTTCGGCCAAATACTCTCGGCTTTTAGAGAAAGCCAAGAGCAATGAATTCAAAATTAATTCCATTTCTCGTTGGAAGGACGGAACGGTTGTTCTAATGTTCGAAGGATTCGATCATTTTACGGTTTATGCCGGTGCAGTAAGGCCCTATCAAACCGGAAATCAAATTCATTATTCAGTGTGATTATTTGCATTTCGTTAATGATGAAGAAATTCTATTTCATGAAATATTGTCTCTCATGAAATTATATAGTAAAGATTCAGTTCGTGTTTATAATTTAAATACTCGTGAACGGTTTCTCTTTCAGAGATTAAGAGGGTCTAAAGACTAATTTATGAATATACGAAATGTGGTAATTTCTGAATTAGAATCTGGAAAGTCATCTAGGTTTAATCAGAAATATTTAGAGAGAAAAGGTGTGTGGGAAACATTAATATCCCACACACCTTTTCTTCCTGATAACACTCCTGTAATAGAACGATATTTTTGTTTTAAAAATAACATAACTGAATTGCCTAAATGCTATTGTGGTAATAAAGCTCTGTTCTTAACCTATGATTCAAATAAAAGATATTCCAAATATTGTTCAAAATCATGCGGTATTAAAGATCCTTCTCGTAATCAAAAAATTAAAGATTCAAAATCAAAATTAGATTACAAGGAAATCAATAATAAACGAAAACAAACGATGGTTGAGTTATATGGTGTCGAATATAACTCTCAAAGAGAAGACATTAAGTTAAGACTATCTCAGCCAAAAGTGGACACAACATACATAGATGATCCAAAATGGCTACGACAAGAATATATTGATAAGCAGCGATCTTTGGTTGACATAGCCCAAGAACTCGGTGTGTATTATGGCATAGTTAGTGATTATTTGTTAAAGCATGGGTTTCAGATTCGTCGAAATTCCAATTATTCATTAGCAGAAATAGAGATTTCTAATTGGTTAACAAGTTTAGGTATTGAGCATCAAAGATCTGATTATTCACTTATTCCACCTAAAGAAATCGACATTTTAATTCCTGGTAAACTGGCTATTGAAATTGATGGTCTCTATTGGCATTCAATAGATAGAATTCCAACTAATGATGATAGAATAAGACATTTAAACAAGACACTGTCGTGTCCTATACCATTAATCCACTTTACAGATCAGGAGTGGATTGAGAAGCAGGATATTGTCAAATCGATGATTCTTTCTAGATTAGGTTTATCTAAAAGAATTCCTGCTAGAAAATGTCATATAATAGAACCATCAAAAGAAGAAGTAAAATTATTCCTTACTGAGAATCATATACAGGGTGCGATTGGTTATTCTCAGGCAATTGGACTTGTATATGATGATCAATTGATCCAATTAATGACATTTGGTAAATCAAGGTTCAATAAGAAATACGACTATGAATTGCTTCGATTTTGTTCAAAAGCAGGCACTAATATAGTTGGCGGCGGTTCTAAAATTTTATCAAGATTTAAAGAGCCTTTGATAACATATGCTGATAGAAGATTTTCAGAAGGAAACGGTTATTTAAAAATGGGATTTGAATTTTCTCATTCAACAGGTCCAGGTTATTTTTATACAGATGGAACTAGGACTTGGTCTAGGTTTAAATTTCAAAAACATAAATTAGAAGATATTCTAACAAAATACGATCCCAATAAAACAGAAACAGAAAATATGTTGAATAATGGTTATAGAATTTTTTATGATTGTGGAAATAATGTCTTGACAAAATCTTAATTATAATTATAATGATAATGTGAATAAGGAGATAAATTATGATAATTTTTTCGGTTCCAAACTTCGATGCTAGTCAAGAATTTATTTCTTGGCTGAAAGGGGTTCTTTTAAATCCGGGAATTGCACTTCGCTTTGCCAAACATTGTATTGCTTTTCATGATTGGAATAAGTCTTTGAATGTTGAAATTCAAGGTCGATATACTAAGACAGGGGTTCCGGAGGTCTATACGTTTCAAAAAGAAGATATGAAAACAATAGAAATAGAATAAAAAAGAAGGGCCTATTAAGGCCCTTCTAGTCTTCTACAGATTATTGTTATTATTACTGTAGATTAGTTACAAGTGTTCTTCTATAATATAGATTTGAATCTTGAACTAGTCTTCCAGATCCCTTTGTCCAACCTTCAGCGAATGGGTTAGCAACCATTCCATAACGAGTCTTAAATCCAATCTTTGGCTGCATTGTTGAAGGATCAACTGCTCTCATCAACTGTAGCGGAATATATGGGCAATAGAATACACCTGCGTCCCATGAACTCACACCTTTATAACCCATTGTAAAGTAGTTTCCTGTTGCATAAGGATCAATATAGACCTTATACTTGGAATTTAGAACGCCGGCGAATGTTGAGCCTGTGTCGTCAATTGCTAGGTTATTTCCTGCAAGAGCCGGAGTATAGTCAAGAACGCCGGCGGCCTGTAGAGCAGATGCTACGTCTGAAGAACAAATAATAAAGTTACCCTTACCACGTC
>CAYOVR010000131.1:0-3382 GCA_964407465.1 uncultured Candidatus Saccharibacteria bacterium | reverse complement strand
ATTTAAGAAACAAAAGTAACTACTGGTTTAATGAAGAAATATCGAAAGAAGAATTATAAAAATAATTTCGATTTTAGGCGTTGTCATTTCTTTTGTTATTTTGATTTTTCTAAATTCAAAATTCGCTTTTATCTTTACGGCATTACTCCTATCTTTTGGTTTCTTTAAGAATGTTATTTGGAATAAAGATATCAAGTTTCCAATATTTTCTTTTGTGTTACTTACAATTTGTATATTTTTTATTTTTGGTCGCCCTATAATAGGGGATTTCTTTCCAAAAATTATAAAGTTGCAGTCTTCAGAAATCAGTCCAAATTTTGAGGCTTCTACTATTGTTCTAAAGGATCAAGTAAAAGAAACACCGTTTTTGGGAATTGGTCCTTCAAGATTTTTAGATTCATGGATGAAGTATCAACCAGAAAGTGTTATCGAGTCTTCTTTTTGGAATAGCGGATTTCATTCTGGGCAAAATAGTTTATTTTATTTTGGCGTTACATCTGGTTTGTTTGTTCTGATTATTTTATTTGGACTTATCTTGTATTCTGTTGTTTTATACTTTAGAAATATAAAAATAGAAAATGAAATAAGTGGCAATATTGAGCAAGTATTTTTTCTCGCATCTATTCTGTCTTTTTTATTTTTCTCTCTTGATGTAGGTCTTTTGATATTTAGTCTTGTTGGGATATTCTTAATCTTTAATAGATATGATAAATTTTTAAATTTTGAAACAAACTCAAACACAAAAAGAAGGATTTCTCTCTGTGTTTTATCTTTCGGTTTATTTTTAGGAGTATCTTTTATGATTTTAGGAGTTTTTAAATTTACAGGTCTTGTTCTGACTGAAAAGTCTGAGAGAATTTTTGTTAGAACGAATGATTTTCAGTCGGCGCATTTAGTTTTACAAAAAGCTATAAAAATATTTCCAAATACTGTAGCGTTAGAAAATGATTTATTTTTCAAAAAACAGATTGTTGTTAGAGAGATAAATAATTCATCTCCAAATTTACAATCTCTTATAACCGATTCAACAACATCTGCAAAAAAACTTATAAATTATAATCCAGATTCTTATTCGGCTTGGAATAATGTCGGTGCTTATTTTTCAGAGCTTTCAAGACTCGGTGTAGCAAATGCAGAAGATGAGGCTCAGACAGCTTTTGTGCAAGCACAGGTACTCTCACCCAAAAATCCAACCCCAAGCTTTTTATTAGGAAGGCTTTATTTGATAGTTGGAGATATTGATAGAGCACGAAGTCAGTTTGAAAAAGCCATTGAAATAAAGAATAATTACGCCGACCCTTATGTTTATTTAGGTATATTGGAAGAACAAAATGGAAATAATTCTATCGCAGAGAGTAACTATCAAAAAGCTGTAGATATAAATTTTAGTGAAAGAAGTTTTGTAAATCTCGGAAATTTCTATTTGAGATCTGGAGATTTGGAATCTGCAAAAGAGTCTTTTGTGCGAGCAGTTGCATTATCTTCAAATATAAATCAAAATTATTTAACCTTGGCTATGATTTATTCAAGTCTTGGTCAAAACGACAACGCTGTAAATTTGTTGAATCAAATCATGAAAAAGTATCCTGAAAATGAAGTTCTGCAAAATACAATGCAAAAGATTAATAGCGGTGAGTCTTTTAATGATTTTTTAATAGGTAATGAAGTTTTAATTCCTTAATATGGTTTCTGCATTAATAAAAATTATTTCTAAAAAAGTTGATGGCATAAAACAAGCTGCTTTTTTTATAGGTTTTTTCGTTTTATTGTCTCAAATTTTAGCACTTGTTCGGGACAGATTGTTGGCATTTTATATTGGGCCAGGGGAGACGCTCGATATTTATTATGCAGCTTTTAGGATTCCAGATATTTTGTTTGTCACAGTTGCTTCTTTGATATCAGTCGCTTCCGTTGTCCCGCACTTTACTGAAAAATATCTTAAGGACGGAACGCATGTAGAAGCAAAAAAACTTTTGGATAGTTTGTTTACTTTTTTTGTTCTATTTTTGTTTATCGTAGGAATAATTTTGTTTATTTTTATGCCACAAATTGTGAGTATTATAGTTCCGGGTTTTACTGAAGATCAAATAATAAAAACAATAAGTGTTTCAAGAGTTATGTTGCTTTCTCCGTTACTTCTTGGGATTTCAAATCTCTTTGGTTCTGTCACTCAGTATTTTAGAAGATTTGCAGTGTTTGGACTTTCACCTGTTTTATATAATTTAGGAATTATTATCGGTGTTGTATTTTTGTTACCAATATTTGGAATTAAGGGACTTGCACTAGGAGTTGTTTTGGGAGGAGTTTTACATCTTGTTATACAACTACCAGTTCTTATGCAAGAAAAGATGATACCGAGTTTTGTTTCAAAGATTGATTTTGATGGAGTTAAAAAAGTAATTTTTTCATCATTACCTAGAACACTTGCATTATCTTTCTCAACCCTTGTAATGGTTGCCTTGGTTTCTATGTCGACAACAATTTCGACAGGAGCGGTATCACTTTTGCAATTTTCTTACAATTTACAATCTGTGCCACTTGCGATCATCGGTATGTCTTTTTCTGTTGCTGCTTTTCCTGCTCTTGCAACAGCGTTTGTTATGGGAGATAAAAATAAATTTAATTCAGAACTCGCATCTTCTTTTAGGCAAATAATTTTCTGGGCGTTACCTGTAATGGTTTTGTTTATAGTCTTAAGATCTCACATTGTTCGTGTTATTTTGGGAACTAATAATTTCACTTGGGATAATACAAAAATAGTTGCCGCAACACTTTCTTTGTTTGTGATTTCTGTCGTTGCTCAAAGTATTGTAATGCTTATGTCTCGAGCTTTTTATGCAACTAAAAAAACTATTTGGCCACTTATTTGCAATGGCGCTTCTTCTGTCATTATCATAATTTTGGCTGTTTATTTTATATTTATAAATGACACCTCTTTTATTTATAATATTTTAATAAACCTTTTTAAACTCGAGAGTGTTCCACAAGCATCAATTATTATGCTCGCATTTTCATTTTCTGTCGGCTCAATTTTAAATTTAATGTTTTTGATTTGGTCAGCCAAAAGACATTTGGAGTTTGATTTTTTTGCAGTCCTCAACAAATCTTTGCTCAAAACTTTTGCTGGATCTGTTGTTTTGGGGGTGGCAACATATGCTGTCTTGTATTTTTCTTCCCCAATTTTCGGGCTATCTACACTTTCTCAAGTTTTTCTTCAAGGATTACTCGCAGGCAGTGTGGGAATATTCTTTTATTTAATCTCACAAGAGTTTTTTGGTAGCGATGAATACAAGGCGGTCAGAGCAACATTGAAAAAGAAAATAATAGGGGAGCCGGCCATTGCTCCAGAAACTACTTTGAATTAACGGTTTTTTTTGCTAGT
>CAYOVR010000130.1:0-3384 GCA_964407465.1 uncultured Candidatus Saccharibacteria bacterium | reverse complement strand
AGATCCCCCTGCAAGCCGGCACTCCTCCCCGAGGATGTGCCGGTCTTATTTTTATTTGTACTTCTACACCACTTTTGGTATACTTTAAAGGCTTTTATCGATTTTTTTACACTTACAGAAAGAAAAAGACATGCAGCGAACACTTGCACAAGAGAGCTTACAACACATCGGCAAAGAAATCAGTCTTTCCGGTTGGGCCAGCTCAACTCGAGACCACGGTGGTTTAATTTTCATCGACCTTCGAGATCATACTGGAATCGTCCAACTTACTATCAATCCTGAAAATACTAAGGCTTTTACGGTCGCAGAGAAAATCCGCGATGAGTTTGTCATCACCGCAACAGGTACAGTCATTGAACGTGATGGAAGCCTTGCCAACAACAACATTCCCACTGGAACAGTCGAAATTAAAGTCGATACCTTAGAGGTACTTAACCCCAGCAAAGCTTTGCCTTTCCCCGTGATGCATCAAGAAGATACGATCAACGAAGAAATTCGCTTGAAGTATCGCTTTTTAGACTTACGTCGCGACAAAATGCAACTCATGATGAAACGTAAAGACGAATTCTTTACTGCTATCCGCGCCTACATGCATGATAGAGAGTTCGTTGAAATTACTACACCTATTTTAACTTCCTCATCCCCAGAAGGCGCGCGAGACTTTTTAGTGCCATCCCGCTTACACCCAGGAAAGTTTTACGCACTACCACAAGCCCCACAGCAATTCAAACAGTTGTTGATGGTTGGTGGTGTCCCCCGTTATTTCCAAATCGCTCCATGTTTCCGCGATGAAGATCCACGCGCAGATCGTCATCCAGGCGAGTTCTATCAGCTCGATTTAGAAATGGCTTTCGCTGATAAAGGCGAACAAGTTTGGGATATGATGGAACCGTTAGTCATCCAACTCACCGAAGAATTTGCTGGTAAAAAAGTTTTAAACAAACCAATTCCACGCATCCCTTACGCAGAAGCTATGGAAAAGTATGGTAGCGACAAACCCGACTTGCGTTTTGATATGCAAATGGTTGATTTAACCGAAGAACTCAAAGATACGGGCTTTACTGTGTTTTCTAAAGCTATCGCAGGCGGCGGTGCTGTTAAAGCGATTATGTGTAGTGGTGGAAGCAAACTTACCCGCAGCCAAATCGATGAACTCACTGAAATGGTGAAAAAAGATGGAGCTGGTGGCTTAGCGTACATTGTTAAAGAAAACGGTGAATACAAATCTCCTGTTGTAAAGTTTTTGTCTGAAACTGAACTTAACGCCATCATTACCAAAACTGGTGCCCAAGACGGCGACATTATTTTCTTCGGTGCCGATGAGCGCGACTTGGTAAACAAAGTTCTCGGTAAACTCCGCAGCAAACTCGGTGACATCTTTGGTTTGAAAGATCCAAATATCATCGCTTGGGCGTGGATTACCGAATTCCCAATGTATGAATACAGCGAAACTGAAAAGAAAATTGATTTCTCTCACAACCCCTTCTCAATGCCATATGGTGGCTTAAAGTCTTTAGAGACTGAGGACCCTCTTGATATCAAAGCCGACCAGTACGACCTTATCGCTAATGGCTATGAGCTTCTTTCTGGCGCAATCCGCAACTATAACCCAGAAGTTATGTACAAAGCTTTCCAAGTCGCTGGAATCGACCGTGAGACTGTTGATGAACGCTTTGGCGCCATGATCCGCGCCTTTGAATACGGTGCACCACCCCATGGTGGCTGTGCTTTTGGACTTGATCGCTGGTTCATGCTTCTCATGGACGAACCAAACATCCGTGAAGTTATCGCTTTCCCTAAGAACGGCTCAGCTGAAGACGTGATGATGGCTGCCCCAAGCGAGATCGACGCTAAACAGCTTAAAGAACTTCACATCAAAACTGATTTACCGAAGAAAGAATAACAATGCAAATATTTTACCAGGCGAAATACGCTGGGGCCCTAAGTGGTGCAATAATTGCTTACTTTATTCTATTTTTGTTAGACGGTTTTCCCTCACCGTTATCGTCTATTGGTCTCATAATTTATCCTCAAATTATAATTGCCATCCCTTTGGTTATTTATTTTTCGTATACAACATATAAAAATTATCGCCTAAAGAAGCTAAGTTAAAGTGCAAAACAAACAAAAAACGTATGCAGTCATAATATTTACGATTGTTCTTATTGCAGGAGCGATGTTTTTTCGTGAGGTTCCTTTTGGCAACGAAGGCAATCGGGTCAACAGTAGCATTTGCTCTGCTTTTTGGAATCCTTTGTTGGCATTTGCTGACCAACAAGACAGCAATAGTCGCTATCTCAGGACTTATTCAAGAATATTGTTTCTGATTGTTTTTTCCGGTGTTCTCCTGGGATTCGCAAAGTTACTTCCGAAAGAACACGAAGGTTATGCTAGTGTGAAAAAGGCTTTGCCACCACACATAGTCAAACTATTTGAAGTAGTCTTTTGGATTGCCACTGTACTCGCTATAGCGTTTACCTCATTGTGCGCTATAGGCTTCTAAATATATCAACGTAATGCACGAAATTAAACTTCAGCAACATCAGTTTGAAGGTCCGCTAGATCTTCTACTTTCATTAATCGAGGATCAAAAACTCGATATCACCACGATTGCTTTGGCCCAAGTCACCGAGCAATTTTTGGCTTATATAAAGCAACTTGAGCAGTTAGATCCAACTATACTCGCAGACTATCTCAGCATCGCTGCCAAACTATTAGTTATCAAGTCCAAAGCGATTTTACCAACCCTAGAAATTGATGATGATGACGAAGAAGTTATCGGCGACCTTACAGAAAAACTTTTACTTTACAAGCAATTTAAAGAAGTTGGTAATCATTTAAAGAAACTTGATGCTGCGCAAAATCAGAGCTTCACTCGTGCTCTAACTTTTTCCGAACGCGTTAGTTTTTTACCTGATCCATCACTAACGGCAGATGTTTTCCACAAGAGTATCTTAGGTGTCGTAAGTAGTCTAAAAGAGCTTGATAACTTACCGAAAGCCAAGATCAAAGAAGCGGTATCAATTCAAGAGAAGATCGATCACTTGCAAATGCTCATCACTAGTCAGATTGAAACCAAGCTCAGCGACTTACTGGCTACTGCCAAGAATAAATCAGAAGTTATTATCACCTTTTTAGCGTTACTCGAACTTACCAAACAAAAAATCCTCACGGTTGAACAAGAAACTTTGTTTACAGATATTACGATCAAGAAATATGAACACAATCAGGAAAATGACGAGGAGCATGATACAATTAGTAAAGATGTGGAAGAATTAGACAACCATGAACGAACAACTTAAAAGCCAACTTGAAAGCCTCCTTTTTGTTTCAAACAAACCGCTGTCATTAAAACAGTTGGCCAAGTTTACGAATGTAGAAGAA
>CAYOVR010000129.1:0-3405 GCA_964407465.1 uncultured Candidatus Saccharibacteria bacterium | reverse complement strand
CGGGTAAACAGTTTTTTCGAAAAATCCTTTTTCTTTCAACATCTTAAAGAGTTTGATATGTAAATCTTCAAAGTGATCCACGTTACCAATTAGTTTAAGACACCAAAGTATTTCTTTTTGAGATAGTTCGTATTCGTTTAGAAATTTTTCAATAAGTCTTTTTCTTACAAGGTATGGTTCTGATATATCTGTAAACAAAATAGCTTTTCTATAGTCATACCGGTCTTTTCCGAAACGAATTTTTAGTAAGAAATCCTTTATATCATATTTCCGTGCAAATACTTGGATAGAAATAAAAATGATTAGAGCGAGAGCAAGCAAGGTATTTAGAGTTGAGTCCATTTGGTTTTATTTTTAAAGGTGCACTTATACTTATATTATAGCACACAATATACTCATTTGTCAAATAAAAAAAGCACTCCCTAGAGAGTGCCTTACTTCATAATTTTGCTTCTGTAATCCATAAAAAATCGTCATCCATATATCTACCGGAGACATTTACTTTTTTGTCTTTTGCTAGAGGATAAGAATCTTTGTATATTACCAAAATCGCTCCGGGCCAATTTTCTTCGGCAATAAATTTTGCACGAAATTTTTCTTTTGTATCCAATACAATTTCGACAGTGCCAATTCTTCTGTATTTACCGTCTTTTTGTTTTTCCCAAACGAATTGTGGTTTTGCATTTTTATTTACGCAACCCTGAAATCTCAATTCGTCAGCTCCATTTTCCAAGAAAGAAGAGATTACTGAGCCAAAAAAGGCAGCACCGATTATTGCAATAAGGAATACTACTTTAAACAGATTACTTCTCATGGTTTTGTTGTTTTAAATTTTTGATATATTAACAATAAATAGTACCTTTTGTCAATGTTAAGAATTCCCTTCTTGCTAATCTGTTATAATTCTACTTATGATTGCTTTATATATTTTGGGAGGGATTATTTTAGGTCTTGTTGTTGCCTTTTTATTCAAACGTGCGAGTCCAAAAGCTGACGGAACAGGTTTAAATTTATTGATAAATCAGATCAATGATCTTCGAAACACAATAGATACAAAACTCGGTGAAAGTGACAAAAGTATGCGTGAGAATCTTATACACCAAAGCCGAAACTCTCAAGAAATTATTCGCGATATCACAGAACGTCTCACAAGACTCGACGAAACAAACAAACAAGTTGTTTCTTTTACCGAACAATTAAAAAGTCTCCAAGATATCTTGAAAAACCCAAAACAACGTGGAATCCTTGGTGAATATTACCTAGAAACACTTTTGAAAAATGCTTTGCCACCTGAGAGTTTTGAAATGCAATATAAATTTGCAGATGGAGAAATTGTAGATGCTATTGTGCGAATAAAAGATCAAATAATTCCAATTGATTCAAAATTTTCTCTTGAAAACTACAATCGAATAATCGAAACAAACGATCAACAAGAAAAAGATAGACTTGAAAAAGTTTTTGTAAATGATTTGAAGAATCGAATAATGGAAACAGCAAAATATATTCGTCCAAATGAAGGAACTATGGATTTTGCTTTTATGTTTATTCCCCACGAAGCTATTTATTATGATCTACTTATAAACAAAATCGGCGCAATACAAGGCGAAGATACTGAAAACCTAATCCAAAGAGCGGCTGGAAAGTACAAAGTTATCATTGTTTCCCCTACTTCATTTTTGGCGTACCTTCAGACTGTCTTACAAGGCCTAAGAGCACTAAAGATTGAAGAAAGCGCAAAAGATATCATCAAACGAGTTGGAGAGCTAGGAAAGCATTGGAAAGGCTATGAAGAATATCACGCAAAACTCGGAGCGTCCCTTGGAACAGCAATAAACCACTTTAACGCTTCAAACAAAGAGCTAAAGAAAGTCGATAAAGACGTTATGCGTATTGCAGGAACTGGTATTGATATTGAAGCTATTGCCCTTGATAAACCGGAAGCAGAATAGTGATATAATTTTATCTATGGAAAATATTTCATTAAAACAAAATTTAAAAGAATCTTGGGCGCTTTTTAAGATAAATTATAAATTATTAGTTTCAGTAACTTTAATATTAGGAGTTGCTTCAGTTTTAGGCCAGACAAAAATCGCAATTTTGGCATTGGTGGCTTTTGTATTAAATATCATTCTTCAAATGGGATCAATGAAAATCTCCCTTGATATTTTGGATAAAAAAGAAACAGATATAAAGACATTGATAAGTCAGAAAGATAAATTTTTCAAATATTTTTTGATGATTATTTTTGTTTCTATTTTTGTTACTGCGCCTTTGGCTATCGTTAGTGCTCTGGTGTTGTTTAAGGCACCAATGCTATCTCCTTTTGTTATCGTGATTCTTATCTTGGCAATCTTATTCGTTCTGATTCCAAGACTTATGTTTGCCAATATGGTAATCGTCGACACTGATCAAACTGCATGGCAATCAATCAAAACTAGTTATTTTATAACTAAACAACATACTACAAAAACTATTCTTTTGTTTTTAATGGTTGTAGGTATAAATATATTAGGCGCACTGCTACTCGGAATCGGATTGCTTGCTTCTATTCCTGTATCTCAACTAATCATCGCAAAATACTATCGACAAATATCAGGCAAAATTATGCCTGTAGTTGAAGAACTCCCAATTGAAATTGTAGAAATTGAAACCGTTGAATCTAAGGTAGTTGAAACAGGAAGTAAGTCCGAATAATAAAAAAACTCCGCACTAGGCGGAGTTAAAAGAGTGTTCCAATCAATTCGGCTGTTTTTTGCTTGCTTTGGATTAGGTCTTTTGAGAACGGGAATGTTATCTCCTCATATCTAGATATGAGCAATGTTGAGACAATTTCTTTTTCCAAGATTCGACTAAAGTCGTCTTCTCTGTAAAATTTCACATTTGGTTCTTCGATTTTCGTACAAACGAAAATGTTCTCTTCCAACTCAGATCTGAGCTCCTTGTATATCTTGCTTTGAGATTTTAAATACTCAAAGTGATTTTCTGTGAGTGGAACAAAAACAATGAATCCATTACTTTGGTCGTAGTTAGGGTTTTCCCAGATACGTCTCAACTGAGTAGTAATTAATTCATTTATTGCATAAAACAAAGTCTTATTTTCTTCGACCGGATTATCTATAGAGCGATTTACGCTAAAGGCGATACTCCGGTTCATTTGATTTAAAGATCCTTCATTTATAAAGATGTAAAACTTTTTTTCATTGGAACCTTTCGTTATTTTCGAAAACACTACGGATATATTTGCCATGTTTTTAGTTGTTTAAGTTTTTATTACTTTAACACAAAAATGTCTAACTGGCAATTAACAATTATCACCCCTATTTAAAGCCTTTTTCTTGCTTTAACCCCTAAATTAGGTTATTTTATTACTTGTAAATACATGGCCCTATCGTCTAACCCAGTTAG
>CAYOVR010000128.1:1522-3441 GCA_964407465.1 uncultured Candidatus Saccharibacteria bacterium | reverse complement strand
CCACGCCTCGAACTCGGCGCGGGCGCGGTCGTCGTCGTTCACCCTGCACCTCCCGGCCCGGCCTCCGGCTCGCGGACGATTTGCACTTCCTCCGGCCGCATCTTGGTGATGATGATCTTCACGCCGCAGCACTGGCATGGCGCGTCGGACTCGACTACGAAGCCAACACCACCCGAGTAGGTCACGCGCAGCAGGGTCTCGGGGCCGACTACTGCATAGCGCGTCCTGATCTTGCACGTGAGACGCACCAAGCATCCGACGAGTGACCACATCGGGCGCTTCGTCGCCGGCTTCCCGTGGTAATAGCGCGATTCGCGCTTGGATTCGCTCCCTCTCGTCGCGGTCCTTCCGTAGTCTCGTCGCCGTCTTCTCCAAAGGCTTTCACGAGTGCCTCGCGCTGGAAGTGCAAGAACGGGCCGACGGTGGCAAACTTCGCGTCACGCGCCAGTTCGATCGTCACCGACGAAACGTCTCCGCAAATCTCGGCAAGCAACAACGCCGCGAGCAGGTTCCCGATCTCGCGCTCGAGGTCCTGGCGATTCGACGTCATCCCCTGCGGCCGGCCACTCTCGTAGCCGTGGCGGACGATCTTCCCGATCGCCTGGAGTATCTCGCCGCATTCTTCGACGATCCAGGCCAGACGCTCCGCCTCCGCGGGACTGAGGTTGTTTGAGAAGCTCATCGCGAAACTCCGGGAGCCTGCCGAAACGCGGCGACCACGGCCTCGAACTCGTCGCGCGATCCTCCGGGGTTGTCGGGGTGAGTGCGCGCGACGGCGGCTCGGTAAGCCAATCGGATCGCGTCCGGACTCGCGTGAGGAGACACGCCGAGGACGTCGTACCATGGACGCGACGACGCGCCCGCCGTCTCGGGGAGCGCACGGAACCCCGAGAAGGCCGCGTCGACCATCGCCTTCGCTCCCCATCTCTCGATGCCGCGGAGCGCGTCGATCGTGGACGCAACGGCGGTGAGGTTGTCGGCGACTCGGTCCCACAGGTCGCAGGGGATGCAGACCTGACGCCCTTGCAGGACGAAGTAGACGGCGACCCCGGGATCGGCCGGGTCACGGCGGTTCGAGTACGGAGCGCCATCGCGTCGAAGCTCGACGTTGGTCGAGATGACGACGCTTTTAGCCCCCGCCCTCGACAGCTCTCCCGAGAGCCTGGAGAGCGCTCCGGCGACCGTCATGGCCCCTTTCGTTTTCGTCGTCGCGAAGCTGTCGCGCCGCTCGAGGCGGTAGAAGCGGGCGCGCTTGCGCTTCTCCGCGGCGGTGCGCGGCCACGCCGTCGGCCAGCTCAGAGGGTACGCTTCGCTCATGGCTTCACCTCGTGGGCGTCGGTCGGACGGTTCTTCCAGTCCCGGCAGCGCACCTTGCTCCAGACCTCGGCGATGAAGTGCTCGGGGTCGGCGACGCCGAATGCTGGGACCGTGATCGCGTTCATCATCGCGAACAGTTCCCCGAAGAGGCGAGTAAGCGCGGCCTCGCGTTCGTCAGCGACGTTCAAGATCCTGATTCCCTGCGACGCCTTCAGCTCGACATGAGCGAATCGTCCTGCCGCAGAAATGAGCGCTCGCGTGGTCGTCGCCTCGCTGTACCAGCGCTGCAGCTCGTTCGACTGCTCGCTGTTTCCCCGCTGGCTGTAGCGCCGCTGCGCTTCGCAAGCCGACGGGAGCGGGTCGATGCCGGCAAGCGCGCAGTAGCCGAAGAGAAAGATCGTCGCGTCAGCGATCGAGTCGACGCGCTGCAGTGCAAGCGTCGCCCTGTCGTAGTCGTCGATGTACTCGCCGAGTTCCTCGAAGAGGCCAAACATCTGTTGCCACGGCTGCACGCCGGGGAAGTTGTAGTGCAGCCACGGGAGAACCTCCACGAGCACGCCATTGAGATCCTGCGGCGCCGGCGCGTCACTGAACATCGCTCG
>CAYOVR010000128.1:0-1512 GCA_964407465.1 uncultured Candidatus Saccharibacteria bacterium | reverse complement strand
CCGTCCAGCGCGTCAGCGCAGATGCGCAGGTGAGTTCTGGCACGACTTGGGTCGACCACTTCCCGACCGTCGCATGCACCATGAGGCGAATGCTCGCGAAGTAGACCAGCCGGCGCGGCAGACGGTGCGCGGCCCATTCCGCGATTCGATCGAGCACTTCGTTACGCCTCGAATAGGGCATCTCTCCTCTTCTCCTGTCTGGCCGCCTCCTCGATCGCAGCCTGTCGGTAGGGTTCAAAGTCTTCCGGCGTCCAGTCCGAAGGCAATGCGACGCCCGCCTTTCTGATGAGTCGATGGAGTCTCCCGATCTTCCCGTCGAGCTTCATGCGCTCCCGCCAGAACTGCGGCGCAAGTCTGAGGTCGCGGAGGTCCCGAGTCGTGAGGTAACCGCGGACCTCGAGCAACGCGCAGGCCTTCAGGGCCGACGCCCTCCATGGCGTCATCGAGCGCGGCGACGGAGAGCCCGCGACGATTCCTCGCGTCTCGAATTCAGGCGACCAGCATGGAGACTCGAAGGAATGGCGCGGGGCGTGCTCGATGATGAACCGCAGCGATTCGCGCGCGATGTCGCTCGTCCAATCCGGAACGAGAACAACAACCGAGCACGCATGCGCTACGGCCCCGAAGTCTCCGTCGCTGAACGGGACAAGGACGGCGATGACTTCCGGTCCGTGGCGCTGCCGAAGGATTACGTCGACGGCCTGCGCGAGGACCTTCACGGTCGGCCGCAGCTTGGCCTGCACGCCGACCTGCAGATCATCGCCGCGCTCGAGCAGGAGATCCCACCCTCCTGTTTCGGCGTACACGCGCCACCGCAAGGCCCGAGCTGCGGAGGCGAGCGCCTCGCACAGCTCGGACTCGAGCGCGTACCGGTGGCGGCTCCCCGTCTTCACGCTCCCGCGTCTCCTCCCTGCGCGGCCTTCGTGGCGGCCGCCAGAAGCGCCCGGAAGGATTCGATCCATTCGGGCGTTCCGACCCTGACGGCCCGCAGCGGATCCGAGGAGAACGACGCGACCTCGGTGAGGCCGAACACCTGCTCTTCGACGCACGTCCGATGAAGGGCGAGCTTCGCCTCGACGTCGAGCGACTCCCAAACGCGCCCCGCGATCATCAGAATCGAGCCGCTTCCGTAGCAGCGCGATCCGAGCCGGAAAGCCGCGCTGTTCCTCTGGCCGTCCGAGACATACTTGCTATTCCAGTCGTGAACCGCGCCGTCCGCCGCGACGTAGGCGACGTAGCCGTTCTGGATCGTGATCTCCGGGACTTGCGTGGTTGCCGTGACGAGTTCGCCGAGTCGCTCCCAAGCCCGGCGCTCGATCTCGCGCAGCTCGGCCGCGCGGCGCCCGGCCGCCATCGCCGCCGCCCTTCGCGTGTGCCGGTTGGCTTCGGCCTCGCGCCACTGCGCCGCCATCCGGGAGACCGTCGACGAGTAGAGCAGCGACACGAGTTCACCCTTCAGCGCCTCCAACCTCCCGCGGTCCGGAGCGGGGAGAACCTCGTCGACCTTCGCCT
>CAYOVR010000127.1:514-3467 GCA_964407465.1 uncultured Candidatus Saccharibacteria bacterium | reverse complement strand
CTAAATATTTCTACAAAAAACCCTCGCTTCCATGGAGGGCAATCGAGCTCGGCCTGACGGCCGAGCTCTTTTACTAATTAAAAGAAAATCAAACAAAATGTTGACGATCAACCTAAGACATATTATCCTTAGATATAAGGGAAGGCTCTGAAAAAGCTTGACTCATTAACACTAATTGAAACAAAAAAAGTGATACAAAAAGCTCTGGGTGGTTACACGTTTAAGCTTCACCACCTTCTTATTCCAATCGTTATCATTGTGGTTGGTCTTTTACTGTATGGAAAATTGAAAGACAATAAAGTCGCTACTTACTCTGACGGACCAATACTGCTGAGCGGGGTGGAAGGACCAATTGAAGACTTAACGGTTGACGAACGATTCACTATCGAAATTCCTGGAACTTTTGTTGAACAAACGGATATCGATGTTCAAATTAAATCCCCTACCTATGGATTCTGGAAAAATCTATTCGGCTATAAGCAGACTATAGAAAATTGGGATAGCCTCGATCCGGAAGGTTTAGGAAAAAAATTCCACTTTGCCGGACGAGAATTTGGCCCAGGAGACTACACAATAGTGGGTGTTAAAAGTAACGAAGATGAAGAATTTATCCCGGTCAACGTTGATTTCATCGTACACGAAACAAAGCCCAGTATTTCACAAGCCAAACTGCAACCCCAACAAGCTTCAGCCGACGCAACGTGTTTATCTGGAGGGACTCCTGTAACTATTACGATTTGTATTCCAACAGCGCGGCTAATTTCTGGTGCCTTTTCAGTCTCTGATGCTTTTACGGTTGTTGCAACCGCACCAGGAATCTCACAAACAGCTAAACTAAAACTAATCTCAGACGCAAACGAGATTAAAACTTGTGAGCTTGGTAAAACCACGTGCTCATCCCAAGTGCAAGCTAATCTATGGGCCAGTGGCACATCTCATACTATCGAAGCTCGTATTCGCACCAACTCTGAAACGGTTTCAAAATTCGTCGTGACCATAAAAAAGCCTAACGAGGGATTACGAGGACCAAATGACACAACAATTCCTGAACTTTATCTGGACGGCATAAAAGACGGAACAACCGTAGGGAAAACTTTTGAGCTGATCGGTAATGCAAGCGATCAAAGCGGAATCAACAAAGTCGAATTTCGAGTTGATAACGCCACAACCAACCACCACATATGTAGTCCAACCAACGCACCGAAAGAATTAAAATGTAAGGCTTCTTTCAACTTATCAGCAGGCCAACATACTATTCGAGTCATCGCTACCGACGCATCGAGCAAACGCAACACAAATACCAAAAGTCGAGCAGTTACGGTTAATACAACAACTACAGGAGGTGGTCAAGCAAGTACCAATACCGGTGGACCAGAGCTTACTATAAGCGGTACGGCAAACAACTCGACTGTTCCAGGGAAAGTCACGCTCGTTGCCACTGCAACTGACCCGCAGGGTGTAAAGCGGGTCAAGATGACCTTAAATAACCAAGTCGAACCGGTTACAAAATGTCTCAATGACAGCGCACCGCAACGCCTAGTCTGTAACAGCACCATCACCCTAGGTCCCGGCCAACACACTATTAGCATAACGGCTGTTGATGGTTCAAATAAAGCTAACGAGACTACAAAAGTACGAACATATACAGTTGCTGGCCGTACTGGGCAAAACCCCAATGGAACAAATGGTGGAAATACAAATCCAAACACAACCAACAGCGCTGGAAAGAAAAAAGTATCTTCAGGTCCTCTAAATAAATACCAAAAATTAGCTTCCACCGTGCTTGATGGTTACTCAGAAGCTGCACAACAAGTAAGTCCCCATGCCCTGAACACAACAGATTTAGAGAAAGTCTCAGCAACTCCGTTTGTAAAGGTTGCCCAGGCCCAAACTGATCTCAACATCAGAGACTTGTTTGGTGATGGTCGCTTCGGGGCTGTCCACTTAGGTACTGGAATCTTCTTAACCGCCCCTGGCCCAGACCTATCTTCTCAACTATATGACTTTGATAAAGATCCAACAGACGACGGTGCTACAGTTAGTGGTTTCCAAATGCCTTTTTCTTCTATAATACTGCTGTATGAGGATGACCCCAACGATGAACTTTTTAGCTTTTTAGCTTCTTACGGATTATTCGACCCGGCAACGGGAACATTTAGTCAAAAAATCCGGCAGTTTGGTATGTTCATTGGTGAACCGGACGCGATGGCGCATGAATTTGTTCATAGGAGCTTTGATGTTATTCCTGAATTTGCAGCCTTTACAGAGGCTGTGTGGGAAAACCTGACAAAATCGGAACAATCGGGGCTCTTATTAGCCTTGGTTAATGCTGGTTATCAAGGGAGCGCCGAATCACAATTTAGCAATCTTACAGAATTTATGGCTTTCCTATTTGAAAGCACTGGCATGACCTTTGAGCAAACCCAGGCATTCTTTGCTGGAGAAGCCACTGTATATGAAGATGGTGAGTCTATAGTGTTTAAAACACAATTTGGACTCATTAGCTTTAGTAAACAAAAGCGTGAATTTGACTTTGTTCTCAGAGACGCAGCCGGCAATATTGTATTTTCTACCACTTTATCATTTTCGAGTTTTAATCAAATATTAACCCGAAATTATGGTGGGCAATTTGAGGTCAATAAAGGCTGGGCTATTATGATCAATTCGGAAAATAAAATTATGGCTATTTTCCCTCCCGCTACCGCCAACATTCCTGGACTCCCTAGAGGAGAAGCACTTTATAATCCTACGTTATATGTCGGAGACCCCAACAACCCAGATGATGATTACATTGAAGGTCGACTGAGCAATGGTGACCAACTTCGCATTAGACCAGGAGCAACCATCCTTATCACCATCTCACGAAACCACAGCACGGGTGAGACGTTCGTCGAAATTAATGGTTTCAGGTTTGGCAGTATTGGCGAGTATTTCAATACGTTTTATAAAACAA
>CAYOVR010000127.1:0-504 GCA_964407465.1 uncultured Candidatus Saccharibacteria bacterium | reverse complement strand
TGATGCAAGTAACCCCAACCCATGTAGTTACCCATCGTTCCAGAACACACCACAATGCGGTGGTGGTAACGCAACCGGTGGTGGTGGTAGCGGAGCAAGTCCTAACAATAGTTGTGGCGCAGGTATGTCTGCACTTGATTGCGCGCTATTAAACAATCAAAACTAAACCACACAAATGAAAGAAGCGCTCCGCATCCGGTGGGATGAGGAGCGCTTCGAGTATGCGCCTGCGGAGTTTTTCATCCGGCAGCGCCTTCAATGCGTCGCTGTATCGCTTGTCGCCGAGCCAGTTCGGCCCAGAGTCTGAACTGTGAGGGAAGCCTCGCTGATCGATAATAACCCAGCGCTGCTTGACAGAAGAACCAGTCTCGATGGTTACGATCTGGGTCGCACCAGGGCCCATGAGATGGATCCTGATCTGACCGATCTTCATGACGCCGATCTGGATCGAGGAGCCCTCTCCCAGTTCGGCCCGCCAAGAGCCGGAATAAATCCTGTTGCCGG
>CAYOVR010000126.1:0-3485 GCA_964407465.1 uncultured Candidatus Saccharibacteria bacterium | reverse complement strand
ATTCGGCAATTCCTTCAATGTCTTTGCTTTCAACTTGAACCAAATTAGTATTTTTTAATCTATTTAAAACATCAAAACGAATTGAATTATATTTCCTGTTGTATTTTGGGTTTTCAATTTTTCGATCTGAAAACCATTTTATAATCCAATTTTTTTGTTGTTCAAAAACACTATCAGCTGAAATCGGTTTATTTGGATAAGTCTTAGAATACGCAGGTCTTGTAAGTAGTGTAAAACTGACAAGAATAAGTAGAAGTAGGTTTCTCATCTTTTTCAGATTTTAGTTTTATAAGAACTAGGTTTGTTAAACCTAATTATATACTATAAAATCTATTTTGTCAATATATTGTTTTTACAACCCGAGCAATTGAAGCACGAAAGGAGCGATTGGATCAGCGGAAACGCCGTATACAATAACTCCACCGAGTAATCCTGTTACAGATATAGCAATCAAACCAAGAAAAGCGAGTATTTTTGAAAAGGCTTTTTGAGTGATTATTATTTCTATTGATTTCAAAAATGAATGAATAGATGTGTAAATATTTTTTCTTGCAAGATAACTATTTACAAAAAATAAAATTTCTCCTACAAGCAATATTCCATAAATCCAAGTTGAAGCTCCTGCAAAAAAAGAATGCATTTCTACGAGGTTATGATTTGCTTTTACGATATGTTCTGCCATCTCTCCTGTGGAGCTAGAGACAAATGCACCCATTACTCCAACTAAAAGGAGTAGTCTTTGGATCGGTCGCCAAGACACAGAAGCAATCCATCTTTCAACTGGTAAAATTTTAATAACAGAATAAAGTACTAAAAAAGCGATAGGGAAGTGAACAAAAAGTGGGTGTATGTTGTAAGTCATATCTATATTATATATTTAAAATAAATAGGATGCCACACTTCTACAACCTAAGGTTCAAAACACCCCCAATGTTGTTTTTGTTGACTTTATGGCTATATAGAATAGTATTATTTTTGAATTTGTACTAAAATATAAAACTATGCAAAAAGAAGAAAACCCAAACATGTTAATGAAGAAGCACGCTACTGCCGAAGTAATGGAGCTATTAAAGGATGTTGTAACCTCAAACGGCTGGGATGTTATAAAGGCCACACAGTCAGGCCGAGACAATCCAGATTCAAGTATCGGAGTTTATGCTGGTGACCCAGAGTCTTACCGCAAATTAGCTCCTTTAATGGATCCCATTATCAAGGAATATCACAACTATGACCTAAGTGGTCACAAAAGTGATTTTTCATTGGATGGACTGAATGTTGAGAATTTGGATCCTACTGGAGAATTTGTTATTTCAACAAGAATCCGTGTTGGAAGAAACTTTGAAAAGTACGCTTTCCCGTCTGCAATATCTACAGAAGACAGAGCAAAGCTTGAAAAAGAAATCATTGACGTTTTGAACGGTTTGGATGGAGATTTAAAGGGAGAGTATTATTCTCTTGAAAGCATGTCTGAAGATGACAGACAAAGACTTGTAAATGACCACTTCTTATTCAAACAAGGTGATCGTTTTCTGGAAAGTGCTGGTGTAAACCGTGATTGACCTAAAAACCGAGGAATATATCATACACCAGACAAAAAGTTCTTGGTATGGATTTCAGAAGAGGATTCAATTCGTATAATAAGTATGCAGCAAGGTGCTGATATCGCAGAAGTTTTCAATCGCTTGAAAAAAGCACTTGATTATATCCAGAGTAAAATAAATTTTGCTCAAGATGATGTTCGGGGCTTCTACACAACATGTCCTACAAACTTAGGAACAGCAATGCGAGCATCGGTTCACATCAAAATCCCAAAACTTTCTTCTGACAAAGAAAAATTTGAAAAGGTGTGCAAAGAGCTCGGATTGTCTATTCGGGGAGTTCACGGAGAACATTCTGAATCTTCTGATGGAATTTATGACATTTCAAACAAACGCCGATTGGGAATTACTGAAAGAGAAATCTTCCAGGAACTCTACAATGGAGTAAAACGTTTGATTGAACTCGAATCAGCTGAAAGACAGAAAGAATTAGAAAATTCTACTGTTGATGAAAATGCATAGCATAAGCTAAAAAATAAAAGCTACTGAAATTCAGTGGCTTTTTTAATTTAAGACTATTTCTCTTTTTTCTACATTGTGAGCCTGCATAGAGAAAATTAGAACAATCATAATAACAAATTATTATGATAAGCCTTTTAATATACCTAATCTGCAACCACCTAAAGAGTAGAGTGACGCGCGTTAGAATAATCTAATCCTTCTCGTGCATATAGATATTTGATACAATTGATAATATGCTAGAAAACTTTAATAAACCAACAAATCCTCATAATAATTCTGTTATTCCGGAGAAACTTGATCTTGATTTAAAAAATAAGGAACATAAACAAGAAGAGTTTCAAGATAAAGAAACGGGTGATATTTATTTTAAAAAACACTACTGGGGTGGCGTAAGAGAAATGCACTTAAGGGAACATTTTATATCTCTTTTAGTAAAAGGAATATTTCATTCTTCTGAGATGATAAGAATTAATGAAAACGATTTCCTCTCAAGAAAGAATAACTTAGAATATACTCAAAAAGGAGAATTGTTGGAAAAAGAAGCAGAGATTTTTCTTTTAAAAACTGTTTTTGGCGATTTTGATAGAGATATTGAGACACAAAACCACAATATTGAACAAGATAAAGACGGTAGATTTTCTCATTATGATTATGGGTCTGCTTTAAGAGGTTATGAATTCAATAAAATACACGGGAATTCAAAAAATGCTTATACTATATTTCATGATTTTTGCAAAGATAATAATTTTTCTAAAGATGATATACGTAATTTTTCTATTCAGATTATTAATAAATTAAGAGCTTTGGAACAAGCTGTGAATGATGAAAAATTTATCTCTGCTATTTTAGAGAAAACAGAGTTTCAACCACTATACGAATTAGAACAAATTGATAATACTGATAATATAGGAGTGATAAAAAAGATAAAAAAATATTTTCATAAAGATGAGACTAATAAAAATACAGGAGATTTGAATTTTATAAGAGTAAGGAAGCTTTTTCTTAAACCAATAAAAGCAATGGAAAAGGTTGCTGAAACAGAAGTTAAAAAATAAAAACTAGCTTTCTAGCGCTAGTGCAAATTTGTGATTTTACAGAGACCGCTTCGTATCTTAACCTTACAGGTTTTATGGAATGCTTCGAATACACTAATCCATGTGGTCACAAATCACTAAGCATAATTGTTCGCCTACAGAGACCGCTTCGCTTATCGATCCCTACTGGATCAGTACAGGTTTCCGATTTTTTCAGAGCATAGCTCTTTAAAAATAACGGAGAACCTTTTCGATTCTCTGACACAAGCAAAGCAGTTTGCTTGTTTAGGGTCACACAAGAAAAAAGGCCACATTTCTGTGGCTCTTTTTTCTACGCGTGACCCTACAGAGAATCGAACTCTGATTACCGCCTTGAAAAGGCGATGTCCTA
>CAYOVR010000125.1:3165-3494 GCA_964407465.1 uncultured Candidatus Saccharibacteria bacterium | reverse complement strand
CACCAGCTTTTACAATGGTATTTAGGGTTTATTGGGGTGGCTTAATCGGTTGTCATTTTAGCTTTGTGCCAGTATACTTAAATAAAGTATATCGGCATGAAACAAACACAAAAATTGAAAAATCAAAAGGGATTTACTATCATCGAGCTTTTGGTAGTTTTGGCCATAATGGGTCTATTTTTGGGTGCGGTTTTGGTTAATTATGCTCGTACGCGTGGGCCACGTAATTTGCGCATTGCTCAGAATGAAATGGTGACAAATATTCGTAAGGTCCAAAGTTATGTTTTATCTTCTCGCAATACTTCGGAAGGCCCAGTAAAATATTACGT
>CAYOVR010000125.1:0-3155 GCA_964407465.1 uncultured Candidatus Saccharibacteria bacterium | reverse complement strand
AAGAAAATCCGACTCAGTATATCTTACAAGCGGTGCAACAAGACTATGCTAATTTTTCTAACGCGGTAGAGACATTTAATCTACCAACTGGCATTACGATTTCCGCGATTGATACTCAACAACCTTATGGTTCATCAACAGTTGACTCGAGGTGTGCACAGATTGCTTTTTCTTTACCGTTTAATAAAATGTTTTTAGATACGACTTGCGATATTAGCGGTGCAAGCAATTCAGTAATTCGAGATCAGGGTGCGTTAGATAATTTAGATAACTCACTGGCCACAATCACAATGCTCGATTCGCAATCAAACACGACTCGCTCCGTAATAATTAATGGTGTGTCAGGGGTTGTATCAATTCCGTAAAATGAAAAACCAACAAGGACAAACTTTAATAGAGACAATGGTCGCGATCTTCATCATGGTGATGGGTATTGTCTCGGCTTTGGGTTTGGCTTTGTATTCTTTGAATGCCTCCACTGGAATTACTAAACAAATTGTGGCTGTTGGCTTGGCGCGCGAGGGTTTGGAAGTTGTTAAAAACATGCGCGATACTAATTGGTTAAAAGATCCGGTGAGCACTACTTGTTACAATTTTGAGACTGCAGAAAAATCTGCACATTGCTATTTAGGTTGGTTGAATGCTTCAAGGGGTTTTGATTTTGGTTTGTCAGGACCAAGTGAAAATAAAACCTATTCTCTAAATTTTGATGCCACTGCAGAGCTCACTTGGAATTTAATTGAGCGGAGCTCAGATGAAGACCCTTCAGCCCCATCTGCTTCGCTATTTGCTTTAGATTATGATCCCGATGCGTTAAATGGGTTTTATCAGCCAGGCTCAAGTCTTGTCGCTCCAACTTCGGAATACTTTCGTAAAGTAACTTTGGAGTATTATTCAGCAACTTTTCCATATGATGAAAGGGATGGGGAATACCCATTGATTATCGTAACTTCTCAAGTTTGGTGGAACGATCGTCGTTGTCCCGTTCGCGCCAAAGCCCCAAATCGAAACGATTTTAGTGACGTTCGCTGTCTTGTCACACTCCAAACGTATTTAACTAACTGGAAGACTTTTTAATGAGGTTATTTAAAGCAAAAAATCAATCTGGGTTTACGCTCATGGAAATCGTTGTTTCAACGACGATTTTTGCTACGGTTTTAACTTTAATGCTTTCTTTGTTCAATTACACTTTAAAGATAAATAGACGGACCGAAGCTCTAAGGCAAGTAACCCAAGGTATGCGTAATTTTTCGGAGTATATTGTCAAAGAAGTGCGCAATGGTCAGATTGATTATACGGACGCTATTAGCCAATGTAGTGGTAACTATATCTCACCAACTGGATATACTACATTTTTGAAATTAGTTAACGCTAGCGGTGAAAATGAATGTTTTGTGTGGAGTGGCGAAGAAGAACAGTTGTTGTATTTGTACAAAAACGGGGTTCCAGTGCAAACTTTGAATCCAACAAATTTCAAAGTAGATCTCGCTCAATTTTATGTGCGTCCAACAGTCGACCCGTCTACTGATTGCGAGTCTCAGCTTTGTCCTTCGATACAGCCTTATGTGACTATGGTCATACGATTTAAAGTAACCCTACCAACTGGAGAAGAACGCATCATTCCATATCAGACAACTATATCAACAGATGAATATGACACACCGGACAACAATCCAAACCCAGAACTTTAGGCAAAAGTTGAAAGACCAAGCCGGCGTCAGCTTATTGATGGCGATTTTAGTTTTGGCTTCAATTACTGCTATAAGTTTTAGCTTGGCTACAATCGTCTTAACTGAAATTAAGTCTTCGTCGGACATTGTTCGTTCAGAGCGTGCTTTGTACGCCTCATATGCCGTTACTGAAGAAGCTTTATTTCGATACTCTCGTAATGCCACTTACGGCTACTTGTTAGGAGCTGATGAAATTAACGGAGTTTTTGTGGAAGCAGAAGACACGCAAACAAATCCCATGCCCCTTATAGATGTCATCGATCCTTTGGGTGCCCGCCAGTACAATTTGATTGATTCTGCTGATCCGTATGGTCCTGGTGGTTACGGTTCCGTACGAGTTCAATACTCAGGTAGCGAAAATGATCCTTTACGCATTGAGTTGTTTGAAATTGATCCAGTAACTGGTGAGAGGACTTTAAAGTCTAGTACAGGTTTTGATCCTCTTACAGTGGACGGTGCAGAATGGACAGATATAAGCTTGAGCCCTGCAATGCAATACGACCTTCAACTATTCCATGATGGTAATAGTGCGGCCATTACAGTAACCGTTTACACTTATGATGGGAGTGGCAATGATAAAGGTATTCCAAGTTTTGGCTTAACCTTTGTTGACATTACCGCAAGCTATTTGGGACTGACACGTAAGTATCAAACTCAAATTCCTGCGATAGATTAAATAATAAAACCCCGCATCAGCGGGGTTTTATTATTGTTTTGGAATCTTGAGTTTTTGGTTTAGCTTTAGAGTGAACGGTGGTTCAAGATTGTTCAGTGTCGCTAACGTTGTCCAAGAAATATTGTGAGTTTGAGCGATGGCGAATAGTGTTTCGCCTTTCTGCACAGTGTACTCTATAAATTGGTTATCAGCTGAGTCGGTAGTCTGACTGCGGTCTACAGCACCCAAGACCTGAGGTTGAGCCACAACTGGTTGCTGAACGTAGAGGCGAATGGCGTTGACGCCGAGAATAGCTGCAATAGCGAGGAAGCCAAAAGAGCTATATTTCATTATTTGACCATTAGTGTAAGCTCTGCCGACCCCGAGTTTCATCTTGTGAGAGAGTTGGAATTTATTTTTGGGATTCATGTTTGATTTCTAAAGTGCATCAGTTGATATCTACTTGATAGTATATCCCATTGACCAATGACTCTCAAGCATTCTTGGGGATAACATATGGTACAATATCGATATGACCTCTGCAGACGCAAAAAAACGCATAGATAAGCTTCGGGATCAGATTGAAGATTTGCGCTATCGCTACCATGTTTTAAACGATCCCAAAGTAACTGATGACGTAAAAGATTCTTTAGAAAAAGAACTCAAAGTTTTAGAGCAAGAATTCCCAGAGTTTGCCGATCCTAATTCACCAACAAACAGAGTTGCTGGAAAAGCTTAGCCAAAAATATCCTGAAATAGATTTGGCAAGG
>CAYOVR010000124.1:1550-3495 GCA_964407465.1 uncultured Candidatus Saccharibacteria bacterium | reverse complement strand
AGGAGCAAGGCGACTATAAAAATTATGCGTTTCGACTGAAAGGAGAGGCATTCCCACCCTGGGCACTAGAAAAAACACCTTTTGGGTGTTTTTTTGTTTGACAATATAATAATGAGTAGTATAATTGAAAAAAATCTAAAACTCCAAGAACATGAAAAATTTAATAATAATGTCCTTATTAATACTAATATCGACATCCCCATCCAGAGGTCAAATTATTCAAACAATTCAAATATCTCCATTCTCTGACTTTGACCCGTACTGTTATTTTGAAACACGTGAAGGAAAATTATTAGAAAAATATTACGAGAGAGAAGGAGAACTAAAAGACTACTACACAACAAAAGTCACAAAGGCCCCTAATAAAATACGAAACTCCCCTGGATTTACTCTTTGTATATCCCGAGATACAACCGGGGAAAAACTTACTCCAAATGAATTGTTTACTACATTAGCTTTTTTAGCTAAAAATAATTTAAAAATTGATGAAGCCAATAATTTTTATTTTATTTTAGAAAATAATTTAAATGGATACTTATTAAATCCCTATCCTTATTTGGTGTACTATTTTCCAACAATAAATACCAACAAACCTGGGACAACTTGGGTTAATTGGTTGGATGATTCTCTATTCTTTTCGAAAAGATAAAGATATTCTTTAAACAAAATCCCTCAAGCTTTAAAACTTGAGGGATTTTTATTTTACCATCCATACATTTCACAATGAGAGGTTACCTGACAAGCAGGTTCCCCGTCTCCATCACCATCTTCAGCAGTTGCCCATCTACCAGGATAACCAGCCTTACTACAAGGACACTCAGCAGTATTTGCTCGATTTGCATTATAAGGATCACTTATTACTTGATTAATATATGCTCGTGTGGTCGATCCAACATATCCAGCAATTGGAGAAATTAGATTTGCTTTTTGGAATTTCATAACTGCTAACTGTGTCATTGGCCCAAATTTTCCATCTGCATTACCAACTAAAAATCCACTGGCCACCAAAAATTTCTGAAGATTTTTTACCTCTTCTGTATCATTAAAGATATTTCCTCTATAAGAATTTTTACTCAATACACTAATCCCTGCATATGGAGATACAGCAGGAGTATTTTGAACTTTCAAATCTGGATTTGTTGGAGCAACAACTCCAGCACCTCCACCTCGAAGATCCGTGCTTGTATTAGAAGGAACAGTAACTGCCCCACCTGAAGTCATATTAGTAGTAGGCTTTGCAGTAGAAGGCTGTGTCCTTGAAGTAGCCGCAGTATTATCTACAGCAGTATTTGTTGGCAACATTCTACCAATAAAAATACCGGCAACTAGAAAAACTAAAACAATTAAATACTTTTTAAAATCCATATGATCAAATAAATTAACACTTATAATTAATATCTAAATTGTAACATAACATCTGCTAAAGATATCAAGTATATAATTGACATTATGCAGAATATCTCTAATATTCAAAAAAACTCCAGCAAATGAAAAACTTAATAATAATTATCCTGTCTTGCATGTTATTGCAAGACAGCTACGCTCAAAGCGGAACCCCGGAATACTCATCGACTAAGACCCCTTCTATTTTAAAAAAGAAAGAACCGAAAGAAATACAGTATGAAATAATAGTAAAACCCGATGAGCTCTCTCGCTTGATCAAAATGATTCTGGCGAAGGAAATACCAGTTGATAAAATACTAGTTCCTGCTTCTGGGCTTGAGATCCGCCAAATTATAAAAAGTGGTTTTGAAGGAGGCACCCTCCAAATAAGCTTGATTCGACCAACTCTAATGATGGATGATAGTGAAATAATACTTGTGTTATTTGCTATTATTGAACAGAAAAAGTCCGGTAAAACTAAAATGAAAAAAAGATGTTTTGTAGAATATACTGAAGGAATTTTTATTGAGACAAATAAAAAAGGAGAAGATAAAGAACTTGC
>CAYOVR010000124.1:0-1540 GCA_964407465.1 uncultured Candidatus Saccharibacteria bacterium | reverse complement strand
ATTACCTGCTTTCTCTTGCAGAAAGGCGCCAATAAGCGCCTTTTTTTATTCCCCCACTTAGTAGATTTTAACTTGACTTTTCCATATTTTGGTGCTATAATAGCAAAAACAAATTAAGTTAAACACTTTAAAAAAATAAACTGATGTCAAAAAAATCATCAACCACAAAAACAGAAGATCCAGCTGATGAAAAAGGAGATGTTAAAAAAGAGGTTAAGAAGGAGGTTAAAAAAATTGAAATCAGCAAGAAAGATTCAAAAGACTGGCAAAGTGGACTTATATGGAGTGTTGTAGTTGTGAGTGTAATACTACTAATTACAATGGTCTTCAGATCATGCAATAGCTCAACCAAACACCCCCGAAATGAATCTGATCAGCCGATTGCAATTAATCCTACACAATCAAGACATCTTCACAATGCAGGTGATGAAATTTCTATTCCAAAAGAAGGAGTTCTTTATAAGAGAACCGCGGGATGGACATACTGGGAAGCAACAACCGACCATATTATTTTTGAAGCTGTAGATACAAAGGAAAAATATTACTTCGGACCTTCTAATAGATGGGAACCAGAAAGTCCTAATTCTGTAGGAATACGTATTCCGCCACCAACTCTCTATTATCGCCTTTACCCAAACAGTGCCTACGGAACAGAAACTGCAACTCTTCAGATTGCAAAAATAACTCCGAATTAATTAGTTTTTAGTACCAAAAGGTCAAGCAAAAGCTTGACCTTTTTTATTTTTAGTGATATAATAAAAAAAATTTAAAAACAAAAAAATATGACTGAATTCAGAGAAGAACACCAGCGACCCTACGAATACGGTTCTGGTCGATTTGCTGCAGCTTTAGCTGTAATGCTTATAATTTGGAGTATTTCAATAATGTTATTTGAAATACTCTCCGTAAGATTTATCTTAATTTTCTTTGTTACATCTGTACTATTAATCAAGGGTAGCATTTGGACAAAACCCTTCTACTCTTTTGTACCAATGTCTATTTTTGGTGGATATTTAAAAGACAGAATGACAATGCCTGGAATTACATATCTTTTATGGCCTTTCTATTTTGTAAAAAAAGGTGATGAAGTTTATACGGGAAAAAGGTCAATAGAGAGAAGTATCTCAATATTATCGAAAACAGACACCTCAGCTAAGGATGAAAAAAATGGTGAAAATTTTGGAGGTATAGAGGTATTTGCCCCTATTACCATAATCGCGCAAACAATAAATCCTTTTAAAGTAAAAAGTTTCGAAGGCGGTGAAAATGGTATAGATAACTATATGATTGACAACCTCATAGAGAAACCCGCCAGAAGGCTTGGTAAAACAACTAGCTGGCAGAAATTAATCTTTGGAGAAGTAGATGCCCTTGAAAAAGGAAATATCTCAATTAGAGAAAATTCTACTTTCCTTGAAGATGAAATGACGAAGGAATTAAAAAACCTGATTGGCTATGAAAATGGAGATAATGTAATTGGAAGTTTAGGGCAAGAAATCATTGCAATAAATGCTGGTGACATCCAATTGCCAGAAAATTT
>CAYOVR010000123.1:0-3507 GCA_964407465.1 uncultured Candidatus Saccharibacteria bacterium | reverse complement strand
GGTGCGCTTCCTGATCGAAGCGCTCGAGCAGGGAGAGCCGCGGTGAGCGAGGAGAGACTCGGGAAGCCGGCGCCTACCAAGGCGGTACCGCGATGCAGGACGTGCTGCAGCTTCTTGCCGAAGAAGTCTTTGGTCCGAGCCTCGAAGGGATGGGGGCACTGTCGGCACCTTGGGGGCGAAGTGTTCGGATCTGCCGCATTCATGGAGTGCCACAGCGAGCGCAGGGGCGTGAAGGATGGATGACCGCGACGCATTCCGCGACTTGAAGAAGCTCACGAGCGAGGAGCGCGCGGAGAGGCGCGCGTCCTCGGTCGCTGCTCTCCGTGCATCTGGAATTCGATTCGTCTCGAAGGCCGGTGGAGTGCATCTCATCGTCGGAAGCGCTCCACCGTTCGTGCATTTCTGGCCCGCAACTGAGCTGTGGGTTTCGCGAGGAGGCAAGCGGGGCGTCGGCGTCGAATCACTCCTCGCCTACATCTCCGACAGCCAGCGAACCACGGCGGCGAGGGATTGACGATGCCTCGCCAAGTCCTCAGGGAACGGGTCGGCGTGCTGCTCGCCAGGGTGCAGGACATCCGGCAGCGCGGTCACGGGAGGACGCTCGAGATTTGGGCCGCCCGCCGGCCAGCTCGCGGCGAGCTTCCCGTTTTCGTGACCGCGATCCTGATCGGTCACAAGATCGGACACGATGCGATCGAGGCCTACAGGCGCGACGGCTACAGATGCCGGCGCGTCGCCACCTTTCACCCAAGGAGCGTGAATTGAGCGAGAGCACTTTCGATCCCGTCGAGTTCCAGGTGAAGATCGACAAGATCATGGCGCCGGAGTTCGGGCGTGCCATGGCCGAAGAGATCGCGGAAAACCCGACGAGTCACGTCTACGCGTTCGTAGGGAGAGCGGTGGCGCGTCTCGCCGGCTGGGATCCCGAGCATGAGCAGGCGCAGGCGCTGGTGGCGCGAATCGCCACCAGCAAGGCGAGAGGTCCGGCACTCGCGCGAGTGCAGCCTTGCGGGTGCATCCTCTGCACTTGCGCCGACGATGTCGCGTGTTGCGGGTGCGGGGCGAAGAGCTGCGGAGATCCGGCGCGGTGCGTCTTCCCGAACGGTGGCGCGGTGTTCGTCGCGTCGAATCCATCCGGCCTGGAACCTGCAAAGGCGGACGTCTGGCCACCGATCGAGACGGCGCCTCGTGACGGCACGCTCGTGATTGTGTGGCCGCCCACCTACAGCGGGGCGACGAGTTGCGCGCGCTTCAACGACGATCGCTTCGCCAAGAAGCCGCGGCCGTACTGGAACCGCAGCGATACCGCTTTCACTGGCGCGAGCCGAGGCAATCCGCCGACGCACTGGCGTCCAGTTCTCTCCGGGCCGGAGGGTAGCGATGAGCGGTAAGCGGTTTGCCCCCTGCCCGTTCTGCGGCTCGACCGAGGTCGAGATGCGCGGCGATTTTCGCTACATCTGCTGCTCGTCATGCGGAGCGACAGGCCCGACGCGAGACTTCGGCCTCGAGGCGCGTTCGGCGTGGAACGCGGCCGGGAGTACAGAGGTCCGCTCGCTTCGCGAAGTGGTGTGGTATCTCACCACCGGGAGGGGTGGACTCTCGCGCGAAGCCGAAGAGGCGAGGCTCCGAGCGATCGAGACGCAGGGCGGCAAGAGGCCTCTCGCATGACCAGTTCAAGCGGTCGCCTACAGATCCGTCCGATCACGCGCAACGCCGCGCGATCCTGGATCTCGGAACAGCATCGGCACCTCCGCAGGCCGATCGCCGGCTGGCTCTTCGGGGTCGAGGTGCTGCGAGACGGCCGGCGCATTGGGGTTGCGGCAGCGGGACGACCGACGGCGCGTCATCTTCAGGACGGAGTAACCGTCGAGATCACGAGAGTCGCCGTTCTGGAAGGAGAGCGCAACGCATGCTCGTTCGCCTACGGGGCTCTCCGCCGCGCCGCGGTCGCCCTCGGCTATCGGCGTGTCGTCACCTACACGCTCGAAGAGGAGCCCGGCGTCTTGCTGCTCGCCGCAGGATTCTCCTGCTGCGGACCGGCAGGAGGCGGAGAGTTCTCTCGGCCGTCACGGGAGAGGCGACCGGTCGAGCAGCCCGGGAGAAAAACCCGGTGGGAGTGGATTCGATGAAGCGGGCAGAGATGCCGCACGTCGAGAGTCGAAGGTACTTCACGACAGAGCGCCACGAGATGGTCGGCAGGACCAGCGAGGTCGCCACCTGCCCGTTCTGCGGGGCGAAGGTCGTCGTGTTCGTTTGGTCGCTCGCGGGCTCGGGGAAGCGCTGCGAGTGCGGCGCGCTCTTCGGATCGTTCTCGCGCACTCGCGAAACCAGGAGAGAGGGAGATCCCGACCCGATCTGCGGCACGATGACCCTCCTCGATTCCGAGCCCGGGCGCGGGCGCCGCTTTCGCTGCGGATGCGGTCGAGAAGTGTTCTCGGCCTTCGGTCGCGCCCGTCGTCATGCGATGAGCTGCGAACTTTCTGGACGCCATGGGGAGGATTGAGATGACGAAGGTCGAGGAGAAGATTGCGTCGTCGAGGGCCAGCCTCGAGGAGATCAACGACGCGCTCGGGAAGAACCGGGATGCGCTACGAGCCCTTCAGGAGGAGATCGAACAGCTCGAATCCGACGTAGAAGAAGCGAAGGACTGCATCGAGGACGCGCTGCGCAACCTGTCCGATGCGGCCGCGAAGCTCTCGGAGCTGAGCTGATGCGCCCCGTAATGCAGAGCAACCTGCGACCTCCGACAGAAAGCGGCCCGCCGGGGAACTGTTTCGCGGCGTGCATCGCAAGCCTGCTCGAGGTCGACCTCTCCGAAGTCCCGTCGCCCGTCGAATCGGATCGTCTTCCGGGAGGATGGAGCGCGCCGGGCGGCTATTGGGATCGCCTCGGCGGCTGGCTCGCGTCTCGCGGCTGGCAGCTTGTCGAGTTCGACCGGGATCGCGGGATGGTCGAATCATCCACGATCTGCAGCACGAGGCTCGAGAACTTCGTCGTGCTCACCGGGTTGTCCCCGCGCGGCGACTGGCTGCATTCGGT
Organism: uncultured Candidatus Saccharibacteria bacterium; assembly: GCA_964407465.1. Lineage (GTDB taxonomy): Bacteria > Patescibacteriota > Doudnabacteria > UBA920 > UBA920 > JADZEH01. The sequence continues at coordinate 468 of CAYOVR010000123.1, read as the reverse complement.
CGTCGGTCAATCGGCCGTCGTTGACGGCGAGCGACTCTCTCACTTCGTCGTCGCGCACGATCCGCACCCGGAAGGAACCGGAATCGAGCCGGAAGGCTTGACGAAAATCTCCTATCTGGCACCAATCGACCCGGCTCCGTTCGAGGCCTCGCGCCGGCAGGTCGATCGCCTCGCGTCTGCGCTGCTCGGGGAGTTCCCGGAGTGGGGACCAGGGGACGAAGGCGCGGTCGACATGGCGCTGCGAATCCTGCGGCGGCAGCGCAAGGCCATCGCGGCAGCGCTCGCAGCGCTCGAGCTGTTTCGTGAAGAAGTGGCGGAGCCTGGGCCGCGCGAGTGCTCGTGCTGCATTTCGCCGCCATGCTTCGACTGCACCGAGAACCAAGGCAAGCGAGAGGCGTTCGCGATGGCGAGAGAAGCGGAGGCGTTCGCAAACTCAACCCGAGGAGGCGAGTGATGCCAGGGCAAGCG
>CAYOVR010000122.1:0-3647 GCA_964407465.1 uncultured Candidatus Saccharibacteria bacterium | reverse complement strand
CTTCATCGTGTTCCGCTGGTACTGATACTGTTGGCAACGTAACTTTCAAAGACGGCGACATTATTACCTTCAGAATTTGTATCAAGAATTCTGGTGCAGCAGCAGCGACCAGCATTACTTTAGCTGATCAAATGACTAATTTGGCTGAACCTGCAAGTGGTTTCAATGTTCTGTATCAAGGAGCACCAATCGCCTACGATTACGATCCTGTGACTGGAACGATTGATTTCACAATTCCAGGGTCAATTGGATCGGGTAGTACAGCGACTCTAACTTTTGACGCTAAAGTTACTAAACCTACAGGGTCATCATCGTTTACTTTGTATCGTTTCCAAAACCGAGCTGTTATCGATACTGCCGAAGGTGGTGACCACACAGTAACTACACCGCTCTACTTGTTCTACGCCGGAACCAGAGTGCCTTCTAAGGAAGAAGTTGCTCCATAACTTTCGGTTAACGTAATTTTGAAAGCGCCGTCTCTAAGTTGAGACGGCGCTTTTTGAAATGCATACTTTTGTGCTATAATAAAAAGGTAAAATTTCAGTTTTGAAACAAAAAGCCCAGTAAAATTGTTATGACTACGCAAGGTTTAAGCAAACTTTTAGTTCAGCACAAAATATCGACTGAAGAAAAGCTTTCTCAGCTCGAAAAAGACTGGATTCCCACACAGCACAATATCAGTTGGGAAGATTTTTTGCTTGAGAGAAAGGTTATGACAGAAGCTCAGCTTTTAGAGATTGTCTCGAAAGATTCCGGGGTTGATGTCATTGATTTGCATGACCAAGAGATAGACGCTGAGATCTTGAACCTTATTCCAGAGCCACTAGCGCATCGTCATCGCGTTATTAGCTTTGCTAAAAAAGACAATGATTTGTCTTTGGCGATGACAGACCCAAGCGATATCCAAATCAAAGAGTTTATCAAAAAGAAAACTGGTCTTGAGATAAAACCATTTGCGACGAGTAAATCGAGTTTGGATTTTGGATTATCAAAGTATCACTCTAACCTTGAAGGTGAAATTCAGCATTTGGTTGATAAAGGCCAGGATGGCGAAGCTCAGGCGGCGGATTCGACTAGCGCAAGTGCTAATTCTAATGAACAACTTCAGAAAATGGCCGCGGAGATTCCCGTGGTTCAAGTTGTCGACACCTTGCTCGAGTACGCGGTTATTGAAAAAGCTTCAGATATTCACATTGAGCCACAAGAAAAAACTGTGGCGGTGCGATACCGTATTGATGGTGTGTTGCATGATGTAATGACTTTGCCAAAAGCTATTCAGGCTGCTCTAGTGGCGCGCATTAAAGTGCTGTCGAACTTAAAGATTGATGAACATCGTTTACCTCAAGATGGACGTTTCAAAATTGAGAAGAATGGTTACAAGTTTTCGTTACGTGTTTCGACAATCCCAATTTTCGATGGTGAAAAAGTGGTTATGCGTTTACTTGATGAAACCACAAAAGCTATGAGCTTGGAAGCCTTGGGCTTTTTACCAAGTCAGCTCGAAATTGTGACACGTAATATTCACAAACCACATGGAATGCTTTTGGTTACAGGTCCGACTGGAAGCGGTAAATCAACTACACTTTACGCGGTGTTAAGTATTTTAAATACGAAGAACGTTAATATTTCAACGATTGAAGACCCAGTTGAGTACCGAATTATTGGAGCGAACCAAATGCAGGTCAGTCCAAAGATTGGTTTAACTTTCGCGGTTGGATTACGTGCTCTTCTTCGCCAAGATCCGAACGTCATTATGATTGGAGAAATTCGTGACAAAGAGACGGCGGAAGAAGCCATGCACGCTGCTATGACTGGACATATTGTGCTTTCGACACTTCACACTAACAGTGCTGCCGCCTCGCCTCCTCGTCTTATCGACATTGGTGAGGAACCTTACTTAATTTCCTCAACTTTAAACGTAGTTATGGCTCAACGTTTGGTGAGATTAATTTGTTCGGAATGTAAAACGGAAGAAAAAGTTACAGATGACGTTAGCGCGACATTGAGCAAAGTCTTTAACTTAGAAAAACTTATTCCCGCGATGAAGCGTGAAGGTGTTGTTGATGAGAAAGTTAAGGCATTTTCCGACATAACTTTTTACGCAGGGAAGGGCTGTGAAAAATGCAGTAACACTGGATATAAAGGGCGTATCGGTATTCATGAAATTTTGGAAGTCACCCCTGAAATTGGGGAGCTGATTATCAAGCATGCTTCGGCTCAGGAAATTCAGGATCTTGCTGAGAAACAGCACGACATGGTTTTAATTTGGCAAGATGGTTTTATCAAAGCAGCTAAAGGCATGACAACGATTGAAGAAATCTTGCGCGTGACTAAAGAGTAACCATGCCAAAATACACTTACACCGCAATTGGCAAAGATGGGAAACGCGAGTCGGCAACTGTTGAGGCGGCTAGTCTTATAGCGGCTGGACACGTACTTAAAGCTGAAGGGCTCTTGCCTTTAGCTTTGGACGAAGTGAAAGAAAATAGTTTTTCTGACTTCCTTGCTAATTTACAAAGTGTGCCCTTGAAGCAAAAAATTGTTTTCATCGAAGATTTACAAGTCATGATGAAAAGTGGAATTGCGGCGCCACGTGCCTTGAAGATTATTGCTAAACAAACCAAACATAAAAAGTTTCGAAAAGTCTTGGAAGATTTAGCGACAGGAGTGGAGTCGGGGAAAAGTTTGCATGAAGTTATGGAAAGGTATCCAAAAATCTTTTCTCGTATTTTTGTGAGTATGGTTAAGGTGGGGGAGTTATCAGGGAACCTAGAGAAAGCTTTGGATTATTTGGGTATACAGCTTGAGCGTGAAGCTGACTTAAAGTCTAAGACTAAGGGCGCCATGATTTATCCCGCTGTTATTGTCTCTGCAATGGTTGTAATTGGTCTTTTGATGGCTGTGTTCGTCTTGCCAAAACTAACTAGCATTTTTAAAGATTTTAACACTGACTTACCTATAGCGACGAAGATGATTATTTCGTTTAGCGATTTCATGGCTGGGAACTCGGTGCTAGTCATAGTAATGATGGTTGGGATTATTGGAGGAAGTATTTACTTTTTGAAGACTAAAGTTGGAGGTGAGTTTACAGACTTAGCATTACTACGTTTTCCCATGATCAATCCGATTATTAAGAAGATAAATTTAGCTCGAGGCGCGCGCGTCTTAAGCTCGATGTTAGGCAGTGGTATTCCTATTGTCGAAGGGCTTCAAATCTCTAGTGAATCTGTGGGTAACGTTTACTACCAGAGAATTTTTGCGGAAGCAGCTGGTCAAGTTAAGCTTGGTAAACCGTTGACGGCTGTCCTTGAAAAAAATCCGAGGCTGTTTCCTGAAATTGTGGTACAGATGCTCCAAGTTGGCGAAGAAACAGGAACCACTGAGAATATTTTGAATCAGCTGGCGCTTCACTACGAAACAGAAGTTGACGATACGATGAAAAACCTTTCCTCAATTATCGAACCAATGCTACTCTTAGTTATAGGTGGCGTTGTGGCGGTGCTAGCGGTGGCCTTAATTGGGCCAATTTACAATATCAGTCAAGGAATTTCCTAACGATGAAAAAATCATCTAACTTTTTCACTCCAAAAGAACCAGCCTTCGCTTTACAGCTTAACGGCACGTCTTTGAAGTTGATTCAGTTGACT
>CAYOVR010000121.1:0-3673 GCA_964407465.1 uncultured Candidatus Saccharibacteria bacterium | reverse complement strand
GGAGCGTCCACGTGCACGAGGGGGGACCGGCTTTCAGAGTTCTACCCCGACCTTTTCACGGGGAGCGTCCACGTGCACGAGGGGGGACCGCCTGTTCGTGCAGATCGTCTATTCGCTTTGGATCGACAAGATCCCTCACAACGGTGCGTGCATCTTCGGGCACACAAAAATTGAGCAGTGCTCTCAGGCCATGGAATGGGAGGAGTTCAAGGGGCGCATCCGTAAAGCGGTGGCCGAGACCACGCCAGCAGACATCGAACCGTCACCGGACGACGCGAATTTAAACCAAGGAACATCACAATGACAGCCCATGACCCAAAGACCGGGGAAGTGCTTTCGCCGATTACCCATATGCCAGCGCCCACGCTCGCCATGTCCTTAGCGCGGGCCGAGATCGACCAACAGATTGCCACTGCACACGCCTATCCGCGCTCAATCGACCGCGCCAAGAAGAACATCCTAACGCTGGCGACACTCGATGAAGAGACGGCGGAAGAGTGCATATATGCGCTGCCTCGTGGCGGAAAGCCGATCAAGGGACCATCGGCGCGTTTTTCTGAGATTATCGCCTCTCAGTGGGGTAACTGCCGAGTCGCGGCACGCGTCACCCACGTTGACAGGTCAGAAAAATTCGTTGAGGCCGAGGGCGTGTTTCACGACCTAGAAACGAACACGGCCTGGTCTGCAAAGGTACGCCGCCGGATCTCCGACAAGTATGGCAAGCTGCTGTCAGACGACATGATTATCGTCACCGGGAATGCGGCCTGCTCGATTGCCAAGCGCAACGCGGTTCTAACCGGCGTTCCCAAGGGTGTCTGGCGTCAAGCCTATGAGCGCGCAGAAAGCGTGATTGCCGGCACCATCGAGACGCTGGCTGTCACCAAGGAAAAGACGATGAAGGCATTTGCGGCCTTCGGCGTCACGCCCGAGCGCGTCTGCGCGGCCATTGGTATTGGCGGCTTGGACGACATCAGCTTGGAGCACATCCCGACCTTGCGCGGCATGTATTCGGCTCTGAAGAACGGCGAAGCGACCGTCGAGGAGATGTTTGCCGATACCAAGCCGGTCGCCAAAGCTGCGGCGGCACCTGATATTCCAGATGTCAAGCCAGCCACCGACAAAGCAGAGGCGAAGACGGACGAGCCGAAAGCCAAAGAGAAGACCGAGACCAAGACTTCCGGCACTGAGGCTGTTGCTAATCAGCTTGGGACGAAGCGGGGTAGATCCAAGGGCAAATCCTCAGTGCCGGAACCCGAAAAGCAGAAAGAGCTTCTTGAGGCGGCTGGTGAGGTCGAGATGCTTGTCGATCTTGATGGCTGGATCCGCAACGTGGAGGACAACATCGCTTGCTGTGAAAGCATCGAGGAGTTGAAGGAGGTTGAGGAGAGCGCAGAGGCGGACTACCCGCGTGTTCCGAAGGGATACAGCGACCGGGCCAAAGCGATGTTTGAGCAGGCCAAGGGGGATTAACTTGAGAGATTTCAGCACACAGGAGCGGATTGTTCTTGAGGCCATCGCGCGCATGACTGCGGTCAACTTCAGAGCGCCGCGGCTTGAGGACATCGAGAGCGATACTGGACTCAACAACGCCAGGGCCGTTGTTGAAAAACTCTACAGGGACCGTGTGATTGAAGTGGCCCGCCCACGGAAACCGCGGTCGCCGCGCCGGTGGGCCATCGTCGAAGGCGTCAGCCCAGTGAGCTTTAACGGCCACGCTTCCGCAGGAAACGGCGGCACAGGCATTGCTAAGATGTAGCGCTTTTCGCTATAGCGGTTATCTCTTTGTATAGGCGTCCCATCCTAGAAACATAAGACGAAGAGGGGGCTCTCTTGATGCCTAGTCTTAATAGAACTCAGAAGGTAGCGGTTTTCGTTACAGCTACAGCCGTTGCCGCAGTTGCACTTGTATGGGCCAACCATGCCAAAGCAGCCGATCTTGGCGGGAATTGCTGTGCCGATCTTGAGGACCGCATCGCTGAACTTGAAGCCACAACAGCTCGCAAAGGCAATCGTAAGGTTTCGCTGGAGATTTACGGTCAGGTCAATGCCGGTCTTCTCTACGTCAGCGTCGAGGACTTCGACAAAACTCAGGTCGTCAACAACGGCAATGATGAATCCATCCTTGGCTTTGCCGGATCTGCAAAGGTCACGTCCGATGTGACGGCAGGTTACGTTCTTGAGCTCGATCTGCACCAGCTCGGGCTGTTGAACGCGCCGATTGGAAGTTTCGAGCCGAAAGTCAGGCGTTCGTACTGGTCGTTGCATTCAAAGACGTTGGGCCAGATCTCGGTCGGACGGTTGTCGCAGGCGACACAGGACTTCGATCGCATCTCCACGGCCAACACCGCCGTTGTCGCCAAGCCGTTCAGCCTTGGGGCGTTGTCGGATACCTATCTGACCGGCATCGATGTTCCCTTCGATGGCCACTATCGCGATGCCGTGCGCTACGACAGCCCGATTCTGGCTGGCTTCCAAGCAAGTGCTTCCTGGGGATCTTCCGCCGACGCCTTCTCGTCTGATGGCAACGGCGACACCTGGGACGTTGCTCTGCGGTATGCCGAAGCGTTCAAGGACTTCAAGGTCGCTGCCGCTATCGGCTATCGCCATGACACCGATTTGGACATCAACCTTCTCAACATCGCAGTGCTCTCTGTCCCGACCGGAGACGTGAACACGTTCCTGGCTTCTGGCTCGGTCATGCACAATACGACGGGGCTTTTCCTCAACGCGGCTTACGCCGATCAGGATTGGAAGGATGCGGGATTTACGCTGAAAGGCTGGTCTTTCCAGGGCGGTTTGGAACAGCGTTGGTTCTCGATCGGGAAAACCACCGCTTACGGAGAATGGGCGAAGATGACGGCTGATTTTGGTACGTCCATTGATCTTCCCTATTGGGGCTTGGGCGTTGTCCAGGCGGTCGATAGCGCGGCAATGGACCTCTATCTCGGCTGGCGTCAGTACGATCTAGGCGATGCCGGCATCGACAATATCGACACGGTTATAGCCGGCGCCCGCATCAAATTCTGAGGACACCAATACTGCACGGGCCGTCTTATCCCCACCCTATCCCATGCAGTACGGCGGGCCGATCACCCGACAATGTTGATCGGCCCGTCTCTTTCAAAATTTCAAACGGAAGCAACAGTAACCGATCTCATCCCTAAACGGAGGGGCCTTCCAGTGAAGTGACTGGAAGGCCGTGGTTACCAGACGACCGAAGCAATTCGGTAGACGCACTAAGAGAGGTCCGACTTACCCTGGGATGCTTCCTCAGTCCCAGGCTCTAAAAGGCCCAGAAGCAGACACGCTGGATCGAGCACGAAACGGTCTTGGCCAGCCGAAAGGCAAACCGCTCTTTTGCCCGTCGAGGGGAACTTTACAGGGGCCGTAAGGCCAACTCTAAACGAAGAAAGGAGGTCGTCATGGCAGTGTTTGTACTCGGTTCAGATAAGCGGCCTCTGATGCCGTGTTCTGAAAAACGTGCGCGGCTGCTCCTCACGAAAGGTCGGGCGGCGGTGTTCCGCCGTTATCCGTTCACGATCATCTTGAAGGATCGCACACAGGACAATTGCGAGTTGCAATCAGTCGCACTCAAGATCGATCCTGGCTCGAAAGTCACAGGCATTGCCGTCCTTCGCAATCGCTCTGGCAACAAGCCGGACGCTGTGTTGTG
>CAYOVR010000120.1:239-3732 GCA_964407465.1 uncultured Candidatus Saccharibacteria bacterium | reverse complement strand
ATCATCAACGCGATCCGTCTGGACTGCCTGGTCGACGGCATCGACCCTGTGATCAAGGCGCTGGTCGACGAGTGGGCAGCCTGGACGATGACCCTGGCGAGCAAGGGCGAACAAGGAGACAGCCCCCTCGAAGCAGCCGCCGTCGACTCCTTCGTCGGGAAGTACAACCAGCGCCTGACCGGCATCAACGAAACCACCAAGGACCGGGTTCGTGCAGCCCTGGAAGCGTGGGACGGTGAGGACCGGGGCGCCCTGTTCTCCTCGGTGCGGGCGGTGTTCTCCCAGGCCAAGACGTCACGGGCTCAGGTGATCTCGACGTGCGAGGCGCTTCATGCCGGGCAGTGGGCGGCCGGCGCAGCAATGAAGGCGGCCGGCGACATCGTCGAGATGAAGGAGTGGCTCGCCGTAATGGACGGTCGAACCCGCGAAGCACACCGCGAACTCGATGGGCAGACTGTCCCCGTCGACGTTCCATTCGTGGTGCCCGCTGGCGAATGGAAGGGATACCAGACCGACGCTCCCGGCAACTTCGGCGAGCCGGCCCTGGACTACAACTGCCGGTGCTACGCCGCGCCGTTCTTCGTGACCGAGGGCGAAGACAAGGACGCGACGGATCTCAGGCGCAAGGCCGCATGGGAGAAGCACGATGCCCGCATGCGCCAATGGGAAGCGCGTCTGGCCGACACGGTGGTCGATGTCTTCGACACCCAGGAGCGCGCAGTGATGGAGCGGTTGCGCGAACTGATTCCCGAAGACTGAGGCCGGGGGCTTCCCGATGGATTGCTCCGCTGGCACCCTGTCTGCGGAGGACTTCATGAAGAACGACTGGCTCCCCGCTGGCGCACGCGCCGCTCTCGTACTGAAGGACAACGATGCGGGCCAGCGCCCGTTGATTCGCTGCCCGATTCCCGGCGCGTCGAAGAGCAAGTTCCTCGATTTGTCTACCGTGTCCAAAGAAGCACGAACCGATCGCCTGGTACGCTTCCTCGTCGAGTGCGGCATGGTCGAGAAAAGCGAAGCCATCGACGCCGCTGTGGACGCCGTCTCCGAAAGCCCAGATGCCGGCGACCTCATGCAGGGTTGGACCCTGAGCACCAAGCGAGTCGACAGCTACAAGGACACGATCGACCCGGACGGCTGGGACCTGACGGACTACCACCGCAACCCGGTTGTCCTGTTCGCCCACGACTCCACTGATCTGCCCGTCGGTCGCGACATGGGCACCTGGGTTGACCCAGGCAAGAGTCTCAAAGGGGTCACCCGCTTCACCGCGAAGGACCTCAACGACTTCGGCCACACCGTCGGCAAGCTGGTCCAGGCCGGGTTCCTCAATGCGACGTCCGTCGGCTTCGAACCTGTGGAGTACGCCGAGTCCCAGGAGCGAGAGGGATCATTCTTCTTCCCCGCCATCGACTTCACGAAGCAGAAGCTCCGCGAGTACAGCGTGGTCCCGGTGCCGGCGAACCCGGACGCCCTCGCCGATGGTCGCTCGCGTGGGATCGACATGGGCCCCATCGTGAAGTGGGCAGAGAAGATCCTGGATGGCAACGGCGCTCTGTACGTTCCGCGTTCCGTGGTTGAAAACGTGCGTCGGTCGGCTGCCGGCAACCCGGTCAAGGTTCGCGTCGCCGAAGGTGTGGAGCTGACGCCGGTGGAGAAGATCACCCCAGTGGAAGAAGAGCAGCAGATCGCCGACGGCAACTTCGACGCCGAGGAGGACGAGAAGGAAGAGGAGAAAGCAGCCGGCAACGGGATGTGCCCGAGCTGCGGCTACGAAGCTCCGATGGATGACTTCCTGTCGCCCGACTCACCCGCCCAGGCGATCGGTGATGAGTCGCAGGAGCAACCCGAGGGCGAGCAAGAGAAGGCAGCCGGGGGTGGGCTTCCCACCGCATCGGCCCCGCGTCAGGATGATCTTGCCTTGCAGGGTCTCGCCGAGCGCGTTGCCCGCACCGTTGTGCAGGAAGTGCAGCGGCAGATGATGGAGCGCACGGGGCGCCTGCCCTGAGCGAGTTCGACAACCAGAAGGAAGGAAGCACCGATGTTGAACCCCCAGAAGCAGAAGACCGTGGGCATCGTCCCCGCACTCGATGAGGCGGCGCCGCCCGCAGCCCCGCAGGTGAGCGACGAAGCCATCCAGCGTCTCGTTGCGGCAGCCGTCGAGAAGGCCGTGTCGGCTCTCGCGCCTGCCGTGCACACCGAAGACCGCCGCAGCAACAAGGCCTATCTGGACGACATGGCCGAAGAGATCGTCGGCACCGAGCGCATGGATGTGCGCCGGGAGAACGAGCGGCGCTCTGCCCTCGAAGACGCTCGCAGCCCGTTCTCCCCGACGTCGATTCGCGAACGCAACCAGATGGCGATTCGCGGCGGCGCCGGCATGAAGGTGGCCGAGTTCGTCGGCTGGCTCTCGTGCGCCAAGGGCGACCCGGATCGCGCGTACCGCATGGCCAAGAAGAGCGGCGGCAGCGCGATGATCGTCCGCGCCCTGGGTGAGTCCACCTTCTCGGCGGGCGGCGCGTTCGTCCCAGAGAACATCGCAGCCGACTACATCGAGCTGCTCTACAACGTGGCCGTCTTCCTTCAGGCTGGTCCTGTCGAGATCACGGTCACCAACGGCAACCTGACCATGCCGAAGCTGACGGGCGGGGCGACCCCGACCTGGATCGGCGAATCGGAAAACGCCGCCGCATCGCAGCAGACCACGGGCCAGGTGCGCATCGACCTGAAGAAGCTCGCGGTGCTCACTGCGGCAGCCAACGAGTTCATCCGCGACAGCGGCCCGAGCGCTGTGCAGATGATCCGCGATGACCTTGCGCGCGCTGCGGCAGTGGCCATCGACGCCGCCGCTCTCCGTGGCCTCGGCACTGCGTACACCCCCAAGGGTCTGCGCGGCTGGGTTCCCGCGGCGAACCAGTACGGCAGCACGGGCACGTCGGTTGCGCAGATCACGACCGACGCCGCCAAGGCTTTCCGCCTCATCGAGGAAGGGAAGATCCTGAGCACGCGCCTCGCCGTGTTCACCAGCCCCCGCACCAAGTGGGGCCTGATGGCCGCGCGCGACGGCAACAACAACGAGGTGTGGGCTCCCGAGCTTCGCCAGGGAACCTGGTACGGCGCCAAGTTCTTCGCGACGCCGAACATCCCGACCAACGTCGGCGGCGGCGGAAACAAGTCGGAGATCTACGTGGCCGCGATGGAGCACCTGGTGTTCGCCCAAGAGCCGGCCGGCATCCGTGTCGACGTGGCCGACGGTCCTGCCTACTACGACGGCTCCAACGTCGTGTCGGGCTTCAGCCGCGACGAGAGCGCGGTTCGCCTGGTGCAGCGCCTGGACATCGTCGATCGCCAGAACGGCGCCGGCATCGTCCAGATCTACGATGTCGCCATCGCCTGAGCCCTGAGGGCGCACTCGTTGCGCCTTCTTCTTCTCCTCGTCCCTCACTTGTTCTCTGGAGTCAGCAATGGTTCACCCCTCTTTCCGAAACGTCGG
>CAYOVR010000120.1:0-224 GCA_964407465.1 uncultured Candidatus Saccharibacteria bacterium | reverse complement strand
ACGTGAAGGGTCTTCGGGCTTGTTCTGCGCAGGCACTCGCCGCCGGCACCGGCGACGCAACCGAAACCAATGGTCCGGTTGTCGATCGCATGGTCAGCGGCGCGATGGCCAACTCGGCCGTCTTCATGCTCGCCGCTGTGGCCACCCTGACGGCGAACAAGAAGTGCACGCTCAAGGCCACGTTCCAACATGACACCGACTCGGCCGGTGGCACGATGGCGGAC
>CAYOVR010000119.1:0-3786 GCA_964407465.1 uncultured Candidatus Saccharibacteria bacterium | reverse complement strand
TGCAGTGTGTTCTTAAAAGAATTTCTACTGCTATTAGTCAAACTTCGGTAGCACACTTGATGAAAAAGAAGTTAGTTGGAAATTCTAATGCTTAAACCTGAATTTAGTAGAGGACAATTAGCGAGTATTCTAGGTATTAATACACAGACAATTGCTAATAGAGAAAAGTCAGGAAAGTATCCTGAACCTAAACGAGATGTCAATGATGTTCGTTATTATACTTTGGAAGATGTTTTGGCAATCCAACTAATCTCTTTCAATGCAATCAATCCTGCTCCGATACTTGAAGTCATGTATGACATAGGGTATCGTGATCAAAAAGCAATGACTCAGATATTAGATGAAACCTTGAACAATTACATTGGAAAGAAATAGTGGAAAAAGCTGAAGAACCTTTTAGAAAAGACCCTAGAGATTTAACTCCAGAAGATTTGAATACGGAAGTAAGAAATGGTATCTTGAATCTGGTCATTGTTCTCTGCCAAGACCTAGCTACACGAATGCCAATGGTTGAGGCAAAGAATGAAGTTGCAGAATATTTAAACAAAATTAAGACACAATTGATAGAAGAATAAGGACAACATATATATGTTAGAAGCTAAGAACGTTGTAATTTTTCAGGGTGGCATTGTTGCAGATCCTGAAATGGTTGGAGAAAATATCGTTCGGTTCCGAATTGGTGTAGACTATTCGGCCAACGATAAGGTATCCAACAATACTAGTGGTTACTTTGATATTACTTACTTCTTAAACTCTGGCGATCGCAATGCAGATTGGGTTCGTACTCAGATTAAAGAAGGTAAGATGAAGAAGGGTTCTACGATTGGCATTGTTGGTCGTGCTGTCCACGATAGATGGGTAGATAAGGACCAGAAGAACCAGCAGAGAGTTACCTTCGTAGCAGAGAGCATCACTTATGGTAGTGCTAATAGACGCGAAGAGGGTACTACTACTGGCGGTACTGAAGCTAAGGCAGAAACCTTCCCTCAACCCACTGGATTCTGATGACTGAAGAACTGGTTGAAGATAGTGAACTAGCTTTAACTCTAGTTCAAGCTTTAGGAACTAACCTTCTCAAAGACAAAACTGCAATGCCATTCTCCTTTGGAGATATGAAGTTGCTAAGTGTCTTAGAAGAAGTGCTCCCTAAATATATGCATCGTGCAGATGTTCAATCAGTTCTTGATGACCTACGAACTAAGTTAGTGGCAGATTATGATTTGCCTAATTTGAAATCTCTTCATGAGCTTACAAAAAACTGTCGTAAATGCCCTAACTTGGTTCATAGTGCAGCACTTCCTACTTGGAATCTTACAGATCCAGATGTGTTGTTTATACTTGATACTCCTAAACAAAATCAAGAATCATATAAAATCCTAACTAATCTTCTTAAAGATATAGGTTTTTCTTCTCGCAGAGTAGCTCTTACGTATCTTAATAGATGTGCACCTAAAGAATACAGAGCTTATTCTCCTGAGGAAATAGAAAACTGTTTGGCCTATCTGTTTAACGAGATTCAGATTCTCCGGCCTAAGTTGATTGTACTTTTAGGTTCTATACCTTTGTTATCCTTTTTTGGAACTGGTACAAAACTTAAGGACTGTCGAGGACAAATTATTTGGTTAGGTCCCTGGGCATTTCTCCCTACATATTCTCCTGGATATCTAAGACAAGCCGGAGAAAGTCAGGTAGCAGAAACCAGAGCAGATATATCAAGAGCGTACCATTTTACGTACGGTTCTGCCGAAGAAGAAGATAATGACCCGTTCTAGTGATTATGTCTATCCTATAGACGAACTCTTAGAACGTAAATCAAAGCTTACGGAGAATAAAGCTCGAGAACTTTGGTTAAGTTATCTATCTAACTGTAGTTATCTTGTACATTATTCTTCTTTTGAACATGGTATTGTAGTGCGGAAATTATGTGAACAGTTTGCAAATTTCCATGCATATATAGAATACTTAGGTGATCCATTATATACTTTAACACCACTTTATTATATGTCATTTGATTTGATACCAGATGTTACTGATATCAAGGCTATGATGTGGAAAAATGGAATGGTGTGTAAGACAACTAGTAAATTAGAAAAGAATCCTGAATATACATTATGGATTGATCGTCGAACTTTTAAGACGTTTCATTATCCAGAACCTAAAAACCTTTTGAACAGACAAAATATAAAATCAAATGAACAAAACAAATAAATCATCTAGAGTTATTATTCCAGAAGAATCAACTGCCATCAGGATGATGGAATACAATACAGAGTTAAATCGACTCACAGTAAGATTTTCGAATGGTGGTATGTATCAATATGAAGACGTACCGAAGAGTCTTTTCGGAGAACTATGCTCTTCTGAATCTCTTGGACAAACATTCAATAGAATTATTGCTGGCAAGTTTGATTGTACTAAGTTAATGCTTCCCGAATATACCTCTTAAATATGGGTTATAGACGAAAACGACATAAATACAAATTACTTTACCCAAGTGACGGGGGTAATACCTCGTCACCTAATCCTATAGGTTTCCAAAGATCTCACAGTGTCAAAGGACATGTTAGCGAAGCAGAGATTGAAAGCTTAGCTATTGAAATCTTTGGTGGAACCTTTTGGTGTATGAATGACGACAAACCGATATCAGGTAGATCTGAGTAAAGAATTTTTGGAATGGGTTTCTAATCTTGTTGATAAGATCTTAAACAAATTCGAAATTGAACCTACTATGGTATCTGATATCGAAATGTTTATGGATGCTCGAACTTCATTACAAAATGCTGAGAAGTTTAAAGCAGATTCTGAAGACAGTACAGATATCCCCAAAAAGATCTCTACAAAACATAACTTTTGTGATAAGCATCCTATCTATGGAGCTTCTAGACCACCTAGAACAGACTGTGAAGGATGCTGGGCAGCTTATGAAAAGTTCCATCCTATGGAATATGCAATTAAAAGAGCTAACTTCGAGAGAAAATCTAAATAGATCATTAGAAAAGGATAACAAATGACTCAAGCTCACCCAAAGATAACTACAGGAAGTTCTAAAGTAAGAAACTTTCAGCAGTTGCTTTTAGATTTTGTCTTAGAATATCTTGGTGATCAAGAAGAGCTTGATCCAGTTGATTTGTCTATCCATCTTGGTGTATTCATTTCTGAGAATGTTGGAGTAGCAATTGAATCATCTCGGGAATGGGTAACCTCTGGTAGAAATCCTGCTTATCAAAAACTTCCCGCCCCAGCTACCGGTAAAGGTAGCAGTCAACTAAAGTTGTAGGCATGTCTTCTTTTACTGATGCAATTATTAATCACTTCTCTTATATTCTTTCTGAAACCTTAAGAGAATTAGGGTTATCACAGAACGAACAAGATAAAATTAGAAATGCTTTTAGATCAAAAGTTCAGAATGAATACAAATACATTCAAAGAACTTTGAGCACCAAGTCTCGATAAGATTACTATTCATTGCAGGACTAGAGATGGGATCCCTGCAATGAACTATGAGGAAGCTTACAAAAAAATAGTAGCACTGGTAGAAAAAGAGCAGGGATATAAACTGCATAAATTTCTTCCCGCTAAACATCATCTTCATACTTGTAGGGAGTGCTTCTTAACGGAAGAGCACTCCCTTCATTGTGTGTTGGAGTCTTAAAAGGATTAGAATGGCACTTAAGAAGTATCCATGGAACTTATTGGTAGGTCAGAAGAGATATTATCTGTCTATTTCTGTTGGTGACATAACTAAAGTAAGTGTTAAGTCTCATACTGGAAGACTACCTCCGCCAT
>CAYOVR010000118.1:0-3786 GCA_964407465.1 uncultured Candidatus Saccharibacteria bacterium | reverse complement strand
AGGCTTACTGATTGGGTTTTTTTTGCCAGGGGATAGTTTACTATTCACCGCTGGCTTTTTAGCATCACAAGGCTTTCTTAATATCTGGCTTCTTGTACCCATGTTGTTTGCTGCTGCCGTAATTGGTGATTCCGTGGGTTATAGCATTGGCTATCGCATTGGACCACGAATTTTTAAGCGCAAAGACTCTCTATTATTTCATAAAGATAACCTAGATCACGCCAACAAGTTTTTTGAGAAGCATGGGGGCAAGACAATAATTTTAGCTCGATTTATGCCGATCATCCGTACGTTTGCGCCGATGTTAGCCGGTGTCGGGCGAATGCCGTATCGTACATTTTTGGCTTACAATGTCATTGGTGGCTTTCTGTGGGCCGTTGGTTTAACGGTTCTTGGATATTTCTTGGGTCGCACTGTGCCAAATGTTGATAAGTATTTATTGCCAATTATTGTTTTGATTGTACTAACCTCAGTCTTGCCTTCGTTTATTCACATCATCCGCGACAAAAAATCACGCGACCGTATACTAGCATTTGCAAAAAAAGTTATAAATCGTAGACAGTAGATTTTTTGGATTGAAGGTGTATAATAAAAGCATAATTATTTTTTTAGTATGGCTGACCAAAATCCACAACAAAAAGTAGACTTTAGCCACTACTTTGATGAAACAAAAAACAATTCAGGAAATGTTAAAGCTCAAGGGCCAACAGCAATCGTCAAAGGTTTGCAGGGATTGGTTGTAAAGCTTTCCTTTGGAGCGATTAAGTCCAAGAAGCAAGCAAATGTTGTTCTTGTTCTGATTTTTCTTGCGTGCTTAGCTGTTACAGTATTTATTTTATTTAAACCAACTGTAGAGCAACAAACTCAGGTGACAAAACCATCGCCGCTTATTCATCCAACTATTAAGTAATGACCATGCGTCACTTTTTAAAACGAAAACATAACTCAGAATCCGGGTTTACTTTAATTGAATTAATGGTCATCGTTTCAATTATTGGTCTATTGTCAGCGATTATTTTCACTCAACTTACCAGCGCTCGAATAAAGGGTCAGAATGCAAAACGTAGTGCGGACAAACGACAAGTCTCTACTGCTCTGACTTTGTATAATGCCGCAGCAAATGGTTTATTATGGCCAGATAGCGGCGGTACCTGGGTTTGTTTGGGGCCAGCTAGTGAAACTTGCTGGGACGGGACTTATACTGGTTCAGATACTGTTGTTACCGACCTGCAACCTTACCTGCAGACTTTACCAAATAATAATGCCTACGCTGATAGTTACGCTTATAACCGGATCATTTATAATAGCAATATTACGATTGATGATCGCACCGGAGCGTTTATTGTGTGGGTACAAGAAGGTGTGATGCCTCAGAGTTTATGTCAAAGTTCATATCCCGTTCAGGTCTTGGATAAGTACTCATATTGTTACGAATATTTAGGAAGATAATAAAGCCGCCCAGCAGGGCGGTTTTTTTTGAGTAAAAAAAGAAGACGATGAGCTGAGAGATCTCAGTCCCATCGTCAAATGGGGCGGGGCTTCGCGGCTTTGTTGGATCACATCGCTGCGAAGAGTGCCGTGGCGATTGCCAGGACGAACATGATCGTCGCCGGGAAGGGGCTGTCCCTGGGCGAGAGATGGCCGGTGAGGTAGCGGCGAATCGTATCGTTGTTGGCTATAGGATCCCACTCTTCACCAGGGAGTGCTCCTTCTTCGAAGATCTGCAGAAGCGTGCCGGCCTTCATGTCGGCGAGCCGAATCGTTATCGGGTTTCCGAGGATACCGCCGACGAGAACGAAGACGTCCTCCATCCTTTCGTGCGTGTGAGGATGCTCGAACTTCTCGTGGAAGAACGCACGCATTGGGCCGCGGCCGAGATTGAACTCAACCAACCGACCCGTGAAGCACAGCGCAGTTCGCGGTTCCTTCTTCTGCCAGGAATCGCGTGAAATGATCCAGCGGTACGGGTATTGAGGGTAGGGTTTGAAAACCAAACCCTCGAGACGCTCCTGAGGTTGGAGCTCGCGAATTTCATGCGCTTCTGCGCAGCACAGGCCCATAAATGCCTCCGTGGGGTTCGTAACCTCTAAGAAACCCAGACTAGTCGGACCGGTTGTCCTTGCCCGCACAATACAGTGAAATAGCCTCATAGTCAAGCTTATAAATATATGTGTTATACTAATAACAAAGCTTATCAGCTATGCTGGTTTACACGAAACAAAAAATCAAACATGGAACGAAGTTCGTAACTCGGCTCATTGAGAGAACTGGGATTCCTTTGGGTTACGCTACTACGTTTGCCTGGTTTGCAGAACGTATGGTATTGGCTGGTTTATGTTTAGCTGTGCTATCGTTCGCAGCTGGAGCGATGTTTGTACTGAGACTTTCTGAGCCAATCGCTGATAGTAATATTTATACACAAGCCGAAAGACGAGCAATTTTAGCTCAAGGAGGCGTTAAGGTTTTTTCACAACAGGTTATTGATGTCGCTTCTCCTGTGTTCGGTCTGTTTGTTAAAGAACATCGTGAAGAGCGTGATATTGAAGCAGAGCGCCTAGTAATTCGTAAGCAACGTCTTAAGGCTTACTTAGAAAGCAAGCGTTCTCCATTTGCTGAAGAAGACGCGGCAATAGAAGCTTTTGCTTCATCAAAAAATATGAAGATGATGGTCGCGATTTCCTTTGTCGAAAGCACCTTTGGTCAAAACTGTTATTACTATAATTGTAGTGGTATAGGGGGCACTCCTCCAAGCTTACGTAAATACAATGGTTACGCGGAATGGATTGCAGACTTTGATAGCCTTCTTGAACGACGATACAAAGACGTCCCCCCAGAAAAATTTATTGGTCTGTACGTTCAACCCGGAAGTCCAAACTGGATCTATGGTGTGAACCAGGTGATAGACGAGTTTGAAGAACAAGATATCGAAGCTACAACTTACACAGGAGAAATAGAACCGCTAAGTTAGTGGTTCTATTTTAATACGTGGTATAATGTATATAGAATAAAAGGATAATAAAAGGATAAATTCATGATTTCAGGTCCAGTAGTATCTTCCAGAACTCTATTATATAAAAAAACTAAATCGCTCAAAGCAATTGTGGTGAGAAAAGCATGGCTTGGATTCTTAGCCATGACTCTAATTCTGTCACCAATCGCTGGTCTTCTTTGGAACCCTCAGAACAACACAGCCTCGGCTGACACTGCCGCGTATAGTTTTGCTAAAGGAATGGGTGGAACAGGTTCAGATCAGGGCTATCACATGGTTATTGATAGCGATAATAATAGTTATATTGCTGGAGTTTTCTCTGGAACTGCTGACTTTGATCCAGGAGCAGGAACCTCTAACTTAGTTTCTGCTGGAAGCACGGATATCTTCGTTGTAAAACTTGATTCTGACGGTGATTTGGTTTGGGCAAAGGGAATGGGTGGAACAAGCATTGATACAGCTGAATCAATCACGCTTGATACTGATGGGAATATTCATGTAGCAGGAGTTTTTCGAAACACAGTAGATTTTGATCCAGGGGCAGGGACATCTAACTTAGTTTCTCCTGGAAGCTATGATGCTTTTATACTTAAGCTTGATTCAGATGGAGATTATATATGGGCAAAAGCATTTTCATCAGAAGGTGTAGATTACGCTAATGATGTTGCTGTTGATGACTTGGGTAATGTTTATGTAACCGGTTATTTTAGTGATGTGACTGATTTTGATCCAGACGCAGTGGCAACTTATTTTTTGACTGCGAATTCTTTTAGTAATGATATTTTTGTAGCGAAGCT
>CAYOVR010000117.1:0-3802 GCA_964407465.1 uncultured Candidatus Saccharibacteria bacterium | reverse complement strand
GAAGGGCTTATATCCCACCCCTAAAGGGAGTGGGGTTTACGCCCTAGATCGCTAACTCGATGCGCTAACTTGCCTATTTTCCCCACACAAAAACAGCCATACCCATTTGTATAAAGCTTGCCACTCCATTCCCAGCATTGATCATCTGTACACTTATCTACAAAAGACCAAAACTTAGCAAGCCATGTCATACCAGCACGAGGGCCAGTCTTTATTTTCTCTGACAACCATTCCATATCATCCCCCCTATCTCCAGCCGACAGCGGCGAATGCTACCAGCCACCTCGATGCGCTTGCAGGCGTCGGTCAGTTGCTCAACAAGCTGCCCTGCCACTTCGCGCGCCGTGGCCAGCGGCATTTTGGTTTTCATGCTGTCTCCAGTTCCTTCAAGTCAAACAAGGTCGGCGCGCTGCGCTTCGCTTCCATCTCCTGGCAGTATTTGACCGAAGCTGCCCAGTACAGCGGGTTAAGTTCAAAGCCGATACCTTTGCGCCCCAGGTGCAACGCTCGGTACACGGTCGTACCAAGTCCAGAGAAGGGGTCTAGCACGGTTTCACCGGGATTGCTGTACAATTCAATCGCTCGATCGACGATGTCAAAAGCAAAGGGACAGACGTGCTTCTGACCACCCTCGCGCACCTGTTCAGCGTTGAGGCTGTGCAAAAAGTCCACATCGCTCCAGACATATTCACTCTTGCTATGCGGTGGCAAGAGCATGAACGTCTTTGGCAGCGCACCTTTGTCTTCCAGGTCGGTGCAGAGCTTTACATGCTGCTCATAGTCGTAGGGAGCGTTCAGGCTGTGCTCTTTCCACCAGCGATAGGCGTTGCCCTCTTTCATATTGCTCAACTCTTCGGGCGTCAGCAGCCGGTTGCCGCTACTGTTCCAGTGACTATGGGCATCCAGTTGCCAACGGCCTAAGCGGTACTCCTCCTCAGTCTTGCTCACCATCTCATCGGCGTAACCATCGCCCAAGTCGGTGGGCAGTTTGCAGAACTCCAGCCAGTATTCGGGCAAGCCGCTGCTCATCTTCGTGCCATCTTTCAACTGTTGGCTGTAGCTCAGGCGGTAGGTGCTGTTATTCTCCCTGACCACATCGGTGACAATCGTACGTCTGCCCATGTACAGAAAGCCGTGTTTGCGGAAATGGGCTACGGTCATATCACTGAACGGAATCACCTCCGCGCGACCGCGGCCGGTTTGACTGGCATAGGCCAGCAGATCTTTGACGTGGATCATGGCGATTCTGCCAGGTTTCAACACACGCAGTAGATGGGGTGTCAAAAAGTCCATTTGGCGGAAGAAGGTGGCATCATCCAAATTGTGGCCAAAATCCTCAAAAAGATTCACATAGCCATAATGCTTAGAAAACGGGATTGAAGTCTCAATCAGGTCAACACTGTTGTCGGGCAGATTGGCTATCTCCAGCACACAGTCATTGTTGACCAAGGTGAAGGAGTGGCTTTTCTTCTCTTGCCGCCGCACACCCAGTTTGCGACCGACGTCGATCTTGATGTTGGCGTTGGATAGACCATACTTCTTGACAATGCCCACCATCTTTTGCACCTGGGTGTTATGGTTCTTCCACTTGCGCTTGAATGAGGCCACTACCCCATCTTCAGCGTCGGTGTGAATAAAGTGGACATGCACCGTGTTGCGTTGCTGGAAGCGATAGATGCGATGGATAGCCTGAATGATGTCTTTGAACTTGTAATCCAGACCGATGAAGATGGCCACGCTGCAATAGTGTTGCAGGTTGCAGCCGGCGCCGGCGATATCGGGTTTGGTTCCAAAGTCTTCCACCTCACCGTGGGCAAAGCGCATGATGCGCTCTTCCTTCTCTTCTGGCGACTGGGCGCCCCACACGGTTAGGATGTCAGGCATCGTTTTTTCTAGGGCGTCACGTTCATCTTCTAAGTGATGCCAGAATAAGCAGTGCGTTCCAGTCGGATAGGTGGCTTTGATGCGCTGCGCTTCCACAACACGGATGTCAAGACTGTCTCGCTTTTCGCGCATGGCCTGCTTAATGCCCTGCGCGCTATCCACAAAAAGAGCCGCCTGGCCTTTGTCGTCGGGACGTTCCCAAGCGCGTGTGTGATCGGTGGCGATGCGATGGTAATGCACTTCCAGCGGCGGTAAGTCGAAGCCGGTATCATCGAAACCCAAGTCACTGGGTTTGGTCACAAATAGGGCCCAGGTGCTGACCCATAACCAAAACTCTTCTTCGTTGTGGGGATAGAGCGACAGGTCGCCTGCCTGCTGCGTGTTACGCCCAAAGTACTTGTTGAGCAATGCGGAGCGCTCGCCTACACCCAAAAAAACAGCATAGTTGATCAGCTCGATGTAGCGATTGGGATCCGGCGTAGCAGTCGCTACAAACTTGTATTGCACTGGTTTCATGATGTCAGTGAACACGTCGTAGGTCAGGCTACCCAAGCTACGCAGAACATCGCCTTCATCTAGGCTGACACCTCGCACATACTGTCTGACAAACTCAGCGGATATGTCGCCATTGACAAAGCGCTCATAGTTGGTGATGATGAACGGCGACGGCGCTACCATCGCCTCGTAGTCATTGCGCACGTAGCAAACTTCCATGCCCAGCCGGGGGCCGTCTTCCTGTGTGAACTGGTGCTTTGCCCCAAGCGGGCAAACAATCAACACCTTGCCGCCTGTGCGCTCTTGCACGCAACGCAGCATTTGTAACTGGATGGAAGTCTTATGCAGCCCAAAGGAGAGGGCCAAAAGAGCCTGCCCTTTCTGCAATGCCCACTTTCCCGCTGCGAACTGATGTGGATAGGCGGCGCTGGTCGGATGGAACTCATCCTGTTGTATAGTAAAGCCGCCATTCTCGACAAGCTCGATTTTGGATTCAATGAACTCATGATAGGTCGCGCTCACGGCTTACATCCTTCCACATAGTCGTAAACTGAGGGGAACGGTTCGCTGGTCGGTTCTAACTCAACATCGTCGATCGGCGCATCCTCACCAAACCATTCTTGGAAATCAGCCATGCGAATCACGACCAAGTTGTCGGTGTGGCGCGCACCGGATTCGTGCAGGATGACAACCGGCAACTTGTCAGCGGCGGCGTTTGTGCGCGCCTGCCACATGGCAAGCTTCAACCACGACGGCAATTCTTTTTTGTGTTTAACTTCACACGATAGCCAGCCGTGGCTGACATCTTCGGTGTTGGTTCCACGGTTGCCGACGCGCTGACCGCCAAGCATTCGCGCCGTCATGCGCTCCGTATTTTTCCAGGTCTTTGTTCGTGCCACTGTGTTACTCCTTTCTAGCAGGGTCGGGGGAACCCTGCGCTATTCACTCAGATATTACAACCTGATTATGGAAACGCTCCCGGTGGCACTTGAAACATACCCAAGTGACATTGAGCGGCTCTTCGTAGTTAGAATGATGCCCCTCCGTCTTGACTGCTCCACAGAAAAAACATGGTTCTCTCTGTATCCTCCCTGAGCGAACTGCTTGAGCAACAATCTCACGCGCCTTTTTCTTTTTTGGATTCGCTTCTCGCTGCCGTCTTAGCGACTCCATTGCTGACTTTTTGCGCTCTGCTCTCTGAAAACGTTCACGCTCATACTTGGAATAGTATTCTCTGCGCGCTGCTCTGTTCGTTCGCACATCGCTCTTAGCACAAGCTTTGCATTTATTGAGATGGCCGTCACCCATTTGGGGATGACGATAAAACTCATCAATAGGCAAAAGCCGTTTGCATTTGAAACATACCTTTTCCATAAAACTCCTAGAACGGAATTTGCGACGCGTCGCTGCGAATCTCGCCCGT